>JAGOZV010000004.1:0-13475 GCA_018064165.1 Candidatus Saccharimonadota bacterium | reverse complement strand
TTATTCAGAGCGCTTAAAAGGTCTTACGCCGCTTTCTATTGAATATCAACAAGAAGCTATGAAGATACGACAAGAGATAAACAGCATGGACGTTGATGATGATGCCAAGAAATCCATAAGAGAGTCTATATGGGCGACTGATGCATCTGAAGGATCTAGTGAAGAGGGTGAGTATGACAGTGTAGACAGGACATACGAATCATGGAAGAGTCAATATGAATCAAAAGTCGCAAAAGGTGAAGTAAAAAACGTAAGAGAGGGATTACAGAGAGCGATTATCACTGTACCTAATATTAGCGCTGACGAAAGACAATATCTGCTAGACAGACTCAATAAAGAATTCCCTTATGACCCAAATGACTCCGCAGAGAAAGCAGCCAGAAAAGCCGCTGAAGAAAAAGACACCTACAAAGGAGAGGTCGAGGCTAAGAAAGAAGAGTCTCGAAAGAGGATTAAAAAAATTAAAAATCTATTTAGTAGAAAAGAACGAGCCAAAAAAGATGGTGCAACCCTTAACACTGGAGGGGCCGGATCTGCAGACTCTAAGCGTACCAAAGGCCTAATTGGCAGTTTGTTCGAAGCTTTTCAGGGCTGGTTAGCTAAGTAAAACATAGGAGGGAAAATGAACGATTACGATTTAGAGCATGAACTAAGCTTAAAAGATTATACTGAACCAGAAAAAGAACAGATAATAGCAGAAGTGGAGCAGCGTATTGGAGAACGAGTTTTCGGAACAATGCCAGACGGAAAGGAAGAAGAGTTTCAGAAAATATTCTACGATGACATAGATCACATTAATTGGTGGCTAGGTGAAAATGATCCAAATTATCGTGATACCGACCTATTTAAAGAAACTGATGAAGTAATCAATGAGGACGGCAACCCAGACAATATAAGGCCTGAAAAAGTATACGCCACTATTCGATGGATCGATATAAATGCTCCGAATTATACTGAAATCGCTCAAGAGGTTATTAATGAATACAAAGATAAGGATTGGACGGAGTATTTGGCAGAGCGCAAATAATTTGCTATTTTTAGCATGAGTTTGATAGAATGGAGTAAACAGGGGGATAAAATAAAATGTTTCAGCTAGACGATCAGTTTTTAACAGATATAGGATTAAACGACCTACCAGAAGAACAAAAGAAGCCATTTTTACAATATGTCTACGATAAATTAGAACTTGCAGTAGGTATGGAGCTGGCTTCTGGTCTTACAGAAGCTCAAGAGAACGAATTTGGCGATATTATAGATCGTCGCGATGATGTTATTTCTAATTGGTTATACAATAATGCCCCAAACTATAAGAGTGACGATGGTTTTAGGCGAATTATGCAAGCCTATAACATTACAGACGAAAATGATAAAACTTTGCGTGACGAATATGCAGCTACTAAGTGGCTAGAAATAAATCGTCCTAATTATCGTGAAATTGTTCTTAATACGATGAGTTCTCTAAAAGAAGAAATCGCCAATAACAAAGATGCAATTTTAAACTCCCAAGATATTTAGCTGAACATAGAATTTATGTAATCATTAGCGGTAATTAATTTACCGTTTTTGTTTATTAGGGATTCAATAGTTAAATAGTCGCCATCTTTCGTTGGAACAGATAGAGCATGCTCGCTATGGTTTGAGGCATGCGCCTTTTTAACAATTAAGCGTTCATTGTTAAATTGAATAAAACTTTTAGGATAAATTATTTGTGCTTTAATTTGTTGAACTAATTGATTAGCGGAAAAAGCCGTAGGATCTAATAAGCCATCCTCTTTTTTGAGCATTTTTGTGTAACTCGCATCGGCTGAATATTGGGGGGTAGCTTGTAGTTCTCCAGAGATGATTTTTGGTAACACGTTGCTCATTAATTTTGCACCTATTTTTCCAAGCTTGTCGTACAAATCTTTAGCGTCTTCAAAGTCTTCTACGTGCACTTCCTCAAAGGCAAAAACGGGCCCCGAATCCATACCTTTGTCTAATAGCATAATAGACACTCCGGTGTAATTGTCGCCGCTTAATATCGCAGTTTCAATAGGTGAAGGCCCACGATATTTAGGAAGTAAAGATGGGTGAAGGTTTATAATGCCGTGAGTAAATAATTTAATAACATTTTCTGATATAATTTTTCCATAGCTAACTAAAACGCCAATAGATTTGGTGAATGGTTCTAAGAATTCTAATAATTCGGTGCTATTTTCTGGTTGCAGTACCGGTATGCTATTTTTTTGAGCAATTTTTTTAACAAGCGGCTCTTCAAGGGCTTTTCCACGACCGCGCTTAAAATCTGGTTTAGTTACAACCGCTTCAATGTTGTACCCATCGGCAAGTAGTTGTTGAAGAGTTAAGGCACTAAAATTCTCTGTTCCAAAAAAAATAATTTTATCTGTCATCTTCGTCGCCGTCCCAAAGCACGGAATTGTTTTTAATATTATTTTCATAATCTAGAGGTCTAAGCTCACCATCATCGTCTAGAGTATAGAAGGCATTTTCTTCGTGTTTAATATGATCAATAAACAGTTTGCCTTCCATATGGTCAATTTCGTGTTGCAACACTCGAGCGGGGAACCCAGACACTTTCATTTGAATTTCTTGACCATTTACGTTTAAGGCTCTAATTCTTATTTTGGAATGCCGAGGCACCATGCCATAAATGTCTTTGACGCTTAAACAACCTTCGTAATCTTTATTGATTTGACCTTCATATTTTATAATTTTTGGATTAATTAAAGCAATAAATTCACGATTGTTTTTATCGTCGAAATCTCCTCTAATAATTAACACACGCTTTAATCTGTCAATTTGCACTGCCGCTAGGGCTGCACTAATTTCATGAGGCCTGCTGTCCTCCCAGTCGGTAGCCGCGCCAATCATGTCGTCAATTAGCTCTAGTATTTCTTCATCGACAGTTTGGACTTTTTCTGATTTTTCTCGCAGGCTGGCGTGTGGTAAAAATATAATATCTTCTTTTTTCATTACTACCAGTGTATCAGATGAAGCTACAGTAGGCTAGTTGGATCAAGTTCAAATTGCCAGTAGGGCTGAGGTGCCATTTTAGCAACTTCTTTTAAAACAGATCTATTTTTTGCTTTTACAATAATTTGCCAACGATATTTATCTCCGATTTTTTCATAAAAGGCAGGGGCTGGCCCAAAAAGTTGTACATTAGGATACAATTCTATAATTTCATTAGCTACTTTGCGCGCATTCTTGAAAGCTGCGGCCTCTGTTTTATACGAACAAGTTAATTTAAGTAAATAGGTGTATGGGGGAAAATTAGTCTTTTTTCTAATAGCTAGCTCGTAATTATAAAAACCAGTGTAATCTTGGTTAATAGCAAATTTAATAATTTTAGAATCTTTTTGATAAGTTTGAACGATAACATTAGTTTTATTTTGATTTCTGCCAACGCGACCAACAACTTGGCTAACTAGCTGGAAAGTTCGTTCGTTGCTTGCAAAATCGGGAATTGCCAAGCCAGCATCGGCTTGAATGACAGCTACAGTATTAAGATGAGGTAAGTCTAGGCCCTTGGCCACTATTTGAGTGCCTACTATGATGTCTATTTCACCAGATAAAAGCTTATCGTAAGATTTTTCCAGCGTCTCTTCGGACAGATTATCCCCATCAAAACGTGCAATTTTTTTATTCGGGAATAAGCGTCTCAACTCCTGCTCTATTAATTTTGTGCCAATACCTTTATGAATGATTCCTGCATCGCCACAGCTAGGACAGTTTGTAGGAACACGATATGTTTTATTGGTTAAATGGTTAACCAATTTATTCTTATCAATATGAAGAACAAGAGGAATGCCGGTTTCTTCATCTACCGCGGTCCATCCGCAATTTTCGCATAGTGTTATACTGGCGGAACCTCGGCGATTATGATAAATTAATGTTTGACCATTTTTTTCTATTGCGTTAATCAATTCATCTGAGAGAAAACGATGTTTTTTGAATTTATTGCGATTAGTCATGTCTATTAAAAACAAATCTGGTTTAAGTGTATTTTTTTGGGCTGGGTTTGACAAGGTAACAATTCCGTCACTTGTTTCTGCCATGTAAAAATCTTGGATTAGGGGTGTCGCACTTCCTAAAATTAAACTCGCTTTATTGTAAGAAGCTAAAATACGAGCCATTCTTAAAGCTGAATACCGAGGAGTTTTATCTTGTTTGTAGCTTGGCTCGTGTTCTTCGTCGACAGCAATTAAGCCTAAATTATTTATTGGCAGAAATAAGGCAGATCGCGGTCCAATAACTACAATAGGGTCGGAAGAATTAACGACTTTGTTCCACAAAAGATGCTTCTCGGCTTCTGTTAAACGAGAGTGATAAACAATTAAGTCAGGAAAATGCAAAGAAACTTCGCTAACCAGTTGAGGTGTTAGTGAAATCTCAGGAACCAAAAAAATGGATGATTTGCCGTCTTGTTGTTTTCTTAAAGCAAGATCTATATATACTTGCGTTTTGCCGCTACCTGTTACGCCAAACAGTAAGCTAGTTTTATTATCTCTCTCGTTCTCTAAAATCTTGCGTGAAGCCTTTTGCTGGTCTAGAGTGAGTACTTTTTTTGTACGGCTAGAAGAAACAACTTCTGCAGTATTTTTGGCGCGCCTTTTTTTAGTTATTCCCGATGGCAACAATAAAGTTACCACGCTTGCTAGGGGGGAACTATAGTAGTCGGCCAACCACAAAGCGGTTTTTACTAAGTTTAGTGGAATACCAGGCGAATAAAGTATTTCCAAAATATCGCGAGTTTTATATTTAGGCTGAACTACTTTTTTAATTACAACACCTATGAATTCTTTTTTTCCAACAGGTATTTTTACAACGGCACCAATTGGTAATTCCAAAGAAGAAGAATAAGTGAAACTGTCGCTACCACTGCGAATAATCTTAGAAGGAGCTACCTCAAAGAAATATTTCACTTCATTATCTACTTTCTGCGTTGTTGGTAATTTTTCCACTTAACATTCCGTTCTATTAATATATCTATTTTACAGTATAATAGACAAAGACATGTATTTTGAGAATAGGGAACAGGCTGGGCAGATTTTATCTCAAACTCTTCTGCATAAATATCGCTATGAAGATTGCGCTGTTATAGCTTTGAACAGCGGCGGAGTAATTGTGGGCGAACAAATTGCAGAATATATTCACTGCGTATTAAACATGCTTGTAATAGAAACGCTAGATATACCGGGAGAAGGTTTAAGTTTCGGCGGAATTTCACAGGGGGGAAGGTTCACTTATAACCAAGATTTATCTGCGGGTGAAATCTCTAATTACACAGTTGAATACAACGGTTATTTACAAGAAAAACAGCGCGAAGCTTTTCAAAAAATAAATCGTTTAGTAGGGGATGGTGGAACAGTTGACCCAATATTGCTAAAAAATAGAAATATTATTTTAACGACAGATGCACTTAGTTCTACTTCAGAGCTAGACGTGGCTTTTGATTTTCTTAAGCCCGTAAGTACTAAAAAGGTTATTATCGCAGCACCAGTAGCGGCAATAGAAACAGTAGACAAAGCGCATGTTATGGCAGACGAACTTCATATCTTAGATGTAAAAGAGAACTTCTTTAACGCGAATCATTATTATGAAAATAATAACATCCCGTCACAAGAGGAGCTTGTGCAAAAAATTAATAAAATAATCCTAAATTGGAAATAAGCATACTTGAAAAGTGTTGTAATATTGTGATACGATTAGATAAAGTTTAAGCAGAATAATTGGGAGAAACATGTTAGACGTTTTTATTACATCTAGGGTAAGACGAAAAATTGTGGTCGTCTATGCAAAGTACCCAGATTTTAGAACACATGTTCGAGGTTTGGCGAAATTGATCAAAGAAGACCCAGGAAATATTCAGCGAGAATTAAAACGTCTTGAAAAGGTTGGCTTCTTAACTAGCGAAAAACAGGGAAATGTTAAAATGTATTCCACTAATAAGCAATTTCCAATTTTTAAAGAACTTCAAAGTATTGTAATTAAATCGCAGCAGCAATCTCATAAACCAAGCCGTAAGTCTGTTAAATAAAAACTATGAATATAGTTGAGCAAATCCTAACCGCACGCGGTATTGATAAAGAATCTTTTAACGATTTTTTGAATCCAGATTATTCAAAAAAACATGATCCTTTTTTGCTTCCCGATATGGAAAAAGCAGTAGAGCGTATCTCTGGCTCACTCAAAAATCAAGAAAAAATAACTATTTATGGCGATTACGATATTGACGGAATTACTGCTACGGCGCTTTTAATAGAGGCATTGGATAAATTTGGTTTTAAAAACGTAGATTATTATTTGCCGAATCGTTTTACCGATGGTTATGGTATGAATAAAAATGCTATAGAAAAAATCTCCGCTAATGGAACAAATTTAATAATTACGGTAGATTGTGGAAGTTTAAATCACAACGAGATAGATTTTGCTAACAGCTTAGGTGTGGATGTTATAGTTACCGATCATCACAATATCTCTGAGACAAAACCAAATGCTGTTGCAGTAATTAACCCCAAGTATCAATTAGCAGAAAATCAGGAAGACTATAAAAATTTTATTTTAAAAAGTAAAAATAAAAATTTATATCCATTTTTAGATTTATGCGGTGTGGGCGTGGCTTTTAAATTAGTTCAAGCTTTGCAAACTAGGCTAGAAGGTTTGCCAGAAGGGCAAGAGAAATGGTTGCTAGATTTAGTGGCGTTAGGCACAGTGTGCGACTCGGTGTCGCTGATTGATGAGAATAGGGCGAACGTCTATTGGGGTCTAGAGGTGATGAAAAAGCAGCATCGCCCTGGCCTTAAGGCCTTGCTAGGTGTTAGTGGAACAAAGTCGGATAAAATAGACTCTCGCACCTTAGGCTTTGTTTTGGGGCCACGGTTAAACGCAGCCGGAAGATTGAAAACTGCCGACGAGGCTTTAGATTTAATTTTGTCTAACAATAACAAAGATGCTGTTAAGCGAGCAGATTATTTAGACAAATTAAATGCTAGTCGTCGTGTAGAACAGGATGAAATTACTGCAAAGGCAAAAAAAATTGCCGAAGACTATCAAGATAATTCGGTATTAGTTTTAAGTGATAAAAACTGGAACCATGGGATCATCGGCATAGTTGCCTCGAAAATTATGGAACAATATAAAAAACCAACTTTTATTATTTCAGAGAATGAAGACAACGCGGTTGGTTCTGCTCGCAGTTTTGGTGATTTTAGCGTGGCCGATGCTATTCATTATGCTCACGATTATATTATTCGTGGGGGTGGGCATAAAGTTGCGGCAGGAGTAACTTTAGACGTAAATAAAATTAAAAATTTTCGACAAGCAGTGAACGAATATTACGATTCTCTTAATTTGTTAAATCAAGAGTCTCTTCTGTTTCCGCAAGCCGATTTAGAAATTGAATTAACAGATATAAACTTAAATATTGCGCGAGAATTAATAAAATTAGAACCATTTGGCGCAGCTAACAGCGAACCAGTTTTTTATAGTAAGAATGTAATGGTTGAGCAGTTACGTTCAATGGGCCAAACGGGACAACACGTAAAGCTAATAGTATCGCATGGCAGTTCTAGTAGCTTAGAACTAATTTCGTTTAATGCGCCTGCAGAATTTTTTGTTCCTGAAAATTCTACAATAGATGTTTGGTATAAAATTGAGATTAATGAATGGAATGGCCGACAAAAGATAATTGGAAAATTGGTTAATTTAACTACTCGCTAAAAAACTGCTTGCTATGAGCGTCTTAATCTGGTACAATAACTAGCGATATGGTACAAGTAACAAGAAAACACGAGAATGAAGCGAACGAAAATTTAATTCGTCGTTTTAACCGAAAAGTTTTGCAAAGTGGAGTTTTAGCAGAAGCTAAAGGCAACATGCGTTTTAGTAAACCACTAAGTAAAACCGAGCGTCGCAAAAAAGCAATTATTAGGCGTGAAAGAAAAGCAGAAAAATTAGCTAACACCAAAATGGGAATTCGCTAATATTTTAACGTTTCAAAAATTGAAACATAACGAACGCTTCCAGCTAAAATTTGGCGCACGGAAGCGTTTTGCAATTTAAGTGATAAAATTAAAAAATAGGGAGAGGTGAATGATAATTTTTTTTGGCCCGGCCGGTTCAGGTAAAAGTGTGCAAGGTCAGTTGCTTTCGGCTAGACATGGTTGGCGTTGGTTAAGTGCTGGTCAGCTACTACGAGACAGCAAAGACGAAGAACTACATAGAATAATGAGCACAGGCAAGCTAGTGCCGGTAGAAACAACCAATAAGCTAGTGGGTCACGCAATTGAAAAGGCAAGCGACATTAA
The DNA here is from genome assembly GCA_018064165.1 of Candidatus Saccharimonadota bacterium. Taxonomy (GTDB): domain Bacteria; phylum Patescibacteriota; class Saccharimonadia; order Saccharimonadales; family Saccharimonadaceae; genus JAGOZV01. The sequence continues at coordinate 5,166 of JAGOZV010000004.1, read as the reverse complement.
GCATTTAATTTTAGATGGTTATCCACGAGAGATGACTCAAGCAAAATGGCTCGTCGATAACAAAAGTCATCATGGTAGAGATATTGCTTTGGTCATTGTTCTTGAAGTGCCTAAGTCCGAGCTTTTGAAGCGTCTATCTCTTCGCGGTAGGGTGGATGACGTGCCGGAAGCGATTGAAGAAAGATTGAATATTTATCGTAAAGAAATGTACCCCATTTTAAGCTATTTTACTGATCAAAATATAAATATTGCTCATATAGACGGTGTTGGAACGATTGGCCAAGTGCACGATCGTATCGTGGAAGAGCTAGAGGCCTACGGCTTAAAAGCGGAGGCAAATTAAATGTCTCGTCATCAAGAAGGGGTCATCCAGCCTAACACGCCAGATCAAATTCAAGCAATGAGAGAAGGCGGAAAAATTTTAGCACAAATTTTTTATGATTTAAAAAATTATGTAAAACCAGGAATGACAGAAAAAGAAGTGGATGCATGGGTTAATAAACAGGTTTTAAAACACGGCGCTACACCTACATACTTAGAGCCCGTGCCAAATTTTCCTGGAACAATTTGCATAAGTGTTAATGATGAATTAGTTCATAGTATTCCAAAAGATCGACCATTTGAAGCTGGTGATGTTGCGAGTTTTGACATGGTAATAACTTATAAAAAAATGAAGGTTGATTCTGCTTTCACTATGGTAGTGGGCGAACAGCCAAAAGGTGCAGCTAAGCACCTGTTGCACGTTACAGAGCGCAGTTTATACGCCGGAATTGACGCCATAAAAGGAACAGGAACAACTACCGGAGATATCGGAGCAGCTGTTGAAAAAGTTCTAGTTGAAGGAAAACTAGGGGTTGTTACCGAACTAATTGGTCATGGCGTTGGCCAAGAAATGCACATGCCACCAGATGTACCAAATTATGGAAGAAAAGGGACCGGCTCCATACTAAAGGCCGGCGACACGATTGCCATTGAGCCTATGGCCACTTTAGGTAATGGTCGCATAAAACAAGACAAGAACGACGATTGGACAATTTATAGTAAAGATAATTCTTTGTGTGCTCATTTTGAACATACAGTTTTAATAACAGAAGACGGCGTGGAAATTTTAACACAACTATAATATTGGTATCTTGCCAAAACTAAGGCATAACCTGTATAATGACCATATGCAAGAAAGTTCTAAATACGCAGTAGGTATAGACATTGGCACAACGGCAGTTCGTATCGTTGTTGGGCAAATTGAATACGAAAATAATTCACCCATTATAACCATAGTAGGGGTTTCAAAAGTTCCTAATAGTGGTCTTAGAAAAGGTGTTGTCGTTAACCTTGTTGGACCTAGCCAGGCTACCGATGAAGCCTTGGGCGAAGTAGAACGAATTAGTGGCCATAAAATAGACGACGCCACTATAAGTATAAATGGTGCTCATATTCTTACCACAAAAACCGATGGAATGATTGCAGCCGGGAACGTAGATCACGAAATTACGCACGAAGATATAGAACGATTGAAAGATGTCGCAACTATTGGAAAAGTTCCTGCAAATCGTGAAATTTTGGGCGTTATTCCTCATGCATATAAACTAGATGGTCAAGACGGTATAAAAGACCCTGTTGGAATGACAGGAACTCGTTTAGAGGTAAATGCTCATGTTGTATCGGCGTTAACTCCGTATATTGAGAACTTACGTAAAGTGTCTGATAGTTTGCAGCTTGTGCCTTCAAACATTATCGTCTCTGGTATCGCGGCAGCTGAAGCCGTTTTAAACGAATCACAAAAAGAAAACGGGGTCGCGGTAGTAGATATTGGTGGCGCTACAACCAATGTTGTTGTTTATGAGGATGGCGATTTACAATACGTAGGAATTATTCCTATAGGAGGAATAAATCTTACAAACGATTTAGCTATTGGCCTAAAAACCGATCCTCAAATTGCAGAAAAACTTAAAATTGAACATGCAAGTGCTTTAAGGCGTAAAGAAGATTCAGGGATTAGCATAAAAGATGGAGATAAAATTTATAGTTTTCAAACTAGTGAAATAGATGATATTGTAGAAGCGCGTCTTGAAGAGCTTTACGAACATATACAAAACGAACTTAAAAAAGCTGGAAGGGCCGGTCGCTTGCCAAATGGAATAGTTTTAACTGGTGGGAGTGCCGACTTAAAAGGGCTGGTAGATTATACTAAAAATGCTTTGAACTTGTCGGCGCGTGTAGGTGTGCTACCAGAGTACAGTGGTGTTGGTGAAGAATATAATACCCCCGAGTACGCTAGTGCCTTCGGCTTAATGCTAATCGACAACAGCGCTATTAAAAATAACCACAAAAAATCCTCTTTTAAGACAGAGGGCTCAAAAAATGGTGTATTCAATAAAATTATGAAAAAATTTCGTGTATAAATTTGATATAATAGAGAAGAAAGATATGAATGGAGAGGTCTAAAAAATGCCAGAAGTAAAACCGAGTGATATTCAAACATTTGCTAGCATCAAAGTTGTTGGTGTTGGTGGAGCCGGCGGAGCGGCCGTTAACCGCATGAAAGAGGCGGGACTTTCTGGTGTTCAATTTATTGCAATTAATACCGATGCGCAGGCCCTTCATAACAGCAAAGCCGATGTTAAATTACATATTGGCGGCGAAACTACTCGTGGATTAGGCGCAGGGGCAGACCCTTCGGTGGGCGAGGCTGCTGCGAATGAATCCAAAGAAGATATTAAAGAAGCTTTAAAGGGTGCCGACTTAATTTTTGTTACTATTGGCGCTGGTGGTGGAACTGGTTCGGGTGCAGGCTACGTAGTGGCTGAAATTGCGCGCGAAATGGGCATACTAGTAATTGGTGTGGCAACAAGGCCATTCAGTTTCGAGGGCGAAAAACGTCGTAAAAATGCCGATGGTGCAATTTTAAATCTGGGCCGAAATGTAGACACTTTAATTACAATTCCAAACGATCGTTTGCTCCATACCATAGATAAACGTACGCCTCTTCTAGAGACATTTAAAATTGCCGATGATGTTTTGCGCCAAGGTGTGCAAGGAATATCTGAACTTATTACAGAACATGGTTTAATTAATCTAGACTTTGCCGATGTTAAAGCTATTATTAGCAATGCCGGGTCGGCTCTTATGGGAATTGGGCGTGCCAGCGGTGAAAATCGTGCTGTTCAGGCCGCTCAACAAGCTATTGAATCTCCATTAATTGAAGTGTCTATAGATGGCGCTAAGGGTGTTCTATTCAACGTTACTGGTGGTTACGATATGAGCATGAGCGAAATTCAAGAAGCCGCCGAAATAATTACAGGTGCTGTTTCGCCGGACGCCAATATAATTTTTGGTGCAACTCTTCGACCAGATATGGAAGATGAAATAATTATTACTGTTATTGCTACTGGCTTTGACTCTGCTTATTTTTACGAACAAGCCAACGAAGAATCAGAGAAATCTCCTGAAAGTACATACGGCTCGGTAACCGCCGATGAAGTTAGTTCAATAGATCTTAACCTCGATCAAACTGAAGCTAAAAACGATTTCACCGACGACACTCAGCCAGAAAACATTTGGGCTCAGCCAGAAGAAGATGATGAATCTGACACACCAGCTTTCCTTCGCCGTCGCAAAAAGAAGAAAGATTAAATCATGCCACGTTTCGACCTTAGCAACAGTAGGGTAATTGAATCTCGTGAAGGCGCAGATGGGTTAACTATTAGGCGTCGTCGTGAAACACCAGATGGTGTAAGATTCACAACATACGAACGAGCAGAAAAGCCGAATTTAGCTGTTATTAAAAAAAGTGGCACTCGTGAACTTTTTGATCGCGATAAATTGAATTCAGCTGTTGATAAATCTGTTGGCAAGTTTTTCTCTAGCAGCGACGAAATCGAGAATATTATAACTGCTGTTGAAGATAAACTTTACGCGTTAGGCGAAAGTGAAGTAACCTCTAAAGAAATTGGCGATTTAGTGCTAGACGAATTAGCTGAGCGCAATGAAGTAGCCTATGTTCGCTTCGCTAGTGTTTATCACGATTTTAAAACTTTAGACGATTTTGTTACTACTTTAAAAGCGCACAAAGGTAAGGGGAAATAATGCCAATTGTAGTTGTTTGTCCAGAAAGAAGAGATTACACCCGTTCAGTGGAAGAGTATGTGCGCGACTATGAAAGAAGAGCTGGTCAGAAGTTGCAAATAATAGATCCAGAATCTAGAGATGGAGCAGATTTTTGTCGTTCTTACGATATTGCAGAATACCCATCCGTTGTGGCGCTTTCTGCAGACGGGTCTGTTCTTAAAATATGGAAAGGCACTGATCTGCCGTTAATGAACGAGGTATCTTACTATGATCAAGACAATTAAAAATTGGCTTAACAAAGAAAAAAATCAGAAAGATGACGCCTGGATATTCGGCTCAATGCTTGTTGGCGGTATTGCAGGGCTTTTGGCTTCGTTTGAGCTTTCAATTCAATCGCTTATTTTAGCTGCTAACCCAGAAGCTTCGCTAAGCTGTAGTATAAACGCTGTAATAAATTGTGCAAGCGTTGCTTTACATCCAAGCGCCGAGCTTTTAGGCTTTCCTAATAGCTTTATTGGACTAATAACAATGCCGGTTGTAATTACAATTGCTGTTGCAGTCTTAATGGGCACGAAGTTTCCAAAATTATTTATGTTTTTGGCTCAAATTGGTTATACGCTAGGTTTAATCTTTGCCTATGCCTTACTTTACGTTAGTATTTTTATTATTCAGGTTATTTGTCCTTGGTGCTTCCTTCTATATATTGCAATGACAGTAATGTTTTTTGCTTTACTCAGGTACAATATCAGGGAAGATAACCTGTATTTACCGCAAAAATGGCAAAAGGAAGCAGAGAAATTTATCCAAAATAATTACGATCGTTTAACAATGGCTATTATTATCGTAGCAATTTTAGCTTTGATTATTTTTAAATACGGAGCAGATTTATTTGCCTAACCTAATTTAGAAGTGGTATAATATCTTTAGAAACGTTTGAGTGGCTATCAACCACGAGTTTTGGGAAGAAATTGTTTGGCGTGTGAAAGTAAAAAACAAAACTAGACCCCAACGCGAACGCAGCGTAACAGCGACAAATTAAGTGCTAAAAGAAAATCTTCTTTTGGAAATCAGATGGTAACACCCGTAAAGGGTTCTGAT
>JAGOZV010000035.1 GCA_018064165.1 Candidatus Saccharimonadota bacterium | reverse complement strand
TAACTTATGCCAAAAAAAGACAAATCTTTAACAGAGAAAGTTAAGATAAAAATCGACAAGGATACAGAGGAGAGTCTTCGTTTTGCAATTATTGAAAATTTCTTCAATAATTATAGTTTGAACACCCGGCGTATTTATAAAGTCAACTTTTTTAGAGGATTATTTTTTGGCGCAGGATCTATTATTGGCGGTACTGTTGGTATCGCCTTTTTGGTATGGTTTTTATCTTTATTCGTGGATTGGCCATTATTTGGTGAATCTGTAAAAGAGATAATAGACATTTTAACTAGAAACGGCTAAAAGATTTTTTCGGTGCTATAATAGATATATATGGGGGTAGCATCAACAGGCATGTCGGCAAATAAAGGCGATGCTTTAAAATCGTCAGATTATGTTCATTTGCATAATCACACGCATCACAGTGTTTTAGACGGTCTTACTAAAATTCCAGACCTTGTTAACTTTGTTAAAGAAACAGGCATGGAGGCCGTAGCTTTGACAGATCATGGCACTATGTCTGGGGCGATAGAGTTTTATAGAGCCGCGCAATCTGCGGGCGTTAAACCAATAATTGGCATTGAAGCGTATGTTGCCACTCGTTCACGTCACGACAGAGATCCATCAAAAGATAAGAACCGATATCATTTGACAATTTTAGCGATGAACAACAAAGGCTACCAAAATTTAATGAAACTTAGTTCGGTGGCAAATTTAGAGGGTGTTTATTATAAGCCACGCATGGATCGTGAAATTCTTGAAAAATATAACGAAGGCTTAATAGTTCTTTCTGGTTGCGCAAGTGGCGAAGTTGCCGAATATTTGCGTTTAGACGATTACAATAAAGCTAAAGAAGTTGTTTTGTGGTATAAACAGGTGTTTGGCGATAGATATTATTTAGAAATGCAGGATCACGGTCATGCAGAATATCCAAGTATTGAAAATCCTCACCCCTGGGAAGTTCAAACAAAAATTAACCAATACCTTGAAAAACTTTCAGCAGAAACAGACGTTCCACTGGTAATAAGTTGTGATGCCCATTATTTAACACACGACTATAAAGACGCACACGAAATATTGCTTTGTGTTGGCACGGGCGCATTTTTAAGCGACACCAACAGAATGAGCTTGAAAGATTTTGACCTTCATGTAACAGATCCAAAAGATATAATTAGTCGTTGGGGAAAATCTCACCCAGAGGCTATTTTAAATACCAAAAAAGTTGCCGATAGATGCGACGTAACTTTAGAATTTGGTAAAATTTTAATTCCAAAATTCCCAACGCCCAACGGTGAAACGGACAAAGAATATTTAGACAAATTAGTTTACCGAGGCATGGCTATAAGATATGGTGGCAAAACTTTTGAAGAAGCTGATAAACTTTCTGAAAAAGAAATTAGAGAGCTTTTAGCAGAAGAGCAATTAGAGCGTTTAGACATGGAATTTGAAGTTCTAACTAGAATGGGATATAACGGCTATTTCTTGATCGTTCAGGATTTTATTAACTGGGGGAAAGACAGGGGTATTATTTTTGGTCCTGGTCGTGGTTCGGCTGCTGGGTCAATTATTTCTTATGCTCTAAAAATTACCGATTTAGACCCACTTGAATACGATTTACTGTTTGAGCGTTTTTTGAACCCCGATCGTATATCTATGCCCGATATTGATATTGATATTCAAGATACTCGCCGTGATGAAGTTATTGAATATTGTGCTAATAAATATGGAAGTGAAAGAGTGGCGAATATTATGACTTTTGGCACAATGGCCGCTCGTGGTGCAGTACGAGATGTGGCAAGAGTGTTAGAAGTCCCTTATGCAGAAAGTGACCGTTTGGCAAAAACTATTCCACCACCATCTCAGGGTAGACATATTCCTTTGCAAAAATCTATTAAAGAAGATGCGGATTTGAAAAAGGAATACGACGAAAATCCTACTGCAAGAGAAGTACTAGATTATGCCGTACAGCTTGAAGGCACTATTCGTTCACATGGCGTTCACGCTGCAGGCGTTGTGATTGCTCCAGATGATTTAGTTAAGTATGTGCCGCTCGAGATGGCGCAAAAAGGGGTGGTTGCTACCCAATATCCTATGGGTCCGGTAGAAGACCTTGGATTATTAAAAATGGACTTTTTGGGCCTTTCTAATTTAACAACAATAAATAATGCACTAAGAATCATTAAAAAAGTTAATAATGTTTCCATAGATTTAGCCTCGTTGGATTTAAATGACAAAAAAACTTATGAACTTTTTCAACGCGGTGATACAACAGGTGTTTTTCAGCTGGAATCTGCTGGTATGAAACGCTATTTGCGTGAATTAAAACCAAGTGTTTTTGAAGATATCGTTGCTATGGTGGCCTTGTATCGTCCGGGGCCAATGCAATTTATAGACAGCTTCATTAAAAGAAAACATGGGGAAGAGGAAATTACTTATCTTCACGAAGGGCTAAAAGGTGCTTTAGAAAATACCTATGGCACATTAATTTACCAAGAGCAATTTATGCAGATATCAAAAGATTGGTGTGGATTTACTGGTGGCCAGGCCGACACTTTACGCAAGGCTGTAGGAAAAAAGAAAATAGACTTGATGAAACAAGTTAAGCCAGAATTTATAGAAGGAGCAGTTAAAATTAGCGGCGCAACAAAAGAGGTAGCTGAGACTTTTTGGAATCAACTAGAAGAATTCGCCAATTACAGTTTTAATAAATCGCACGCGGCTTGCTATGCCTTAATTGCTTATTGGACTGCTTATTTAAAAGCTCATTATCCAGAGGCTTTTATGGCCGCCGTTATGACAAGTGATCATGACGATACAGATCGTTTGGCTATTGAGATTGCAGAATGTAATCGCATGGGTATATCGGTATTACCGCCAGACGTTAATGAATCTTATATGGAGTTTGCGATTGTGCCAAATAAAAAGCAAATTCGTTTCGGCATGACGGCAGTTAAAGGAGTTGGGGCCGGCGCGGTAGAGGCTTTACTTGAAACGCGCGACAAAGATGGCAAGTTTACTAATATTGAAGATTTTGCTAGAAGGGTTTCAACAAGTAAATTCAACAAAAAGGCTTGGGAGTCGTTAATTAAATCTGGTGGTTTTGATGCTTTTGGTGACAGGTCGGATATATTGTTTAATTTAGAATCAATAATTGCTTTTGCTCAAAAAATTCAAAAAGAAGCATTAAGTGGACAAACAGATTTATTTGGCACGCTTAGCGAAAGTGCGTCTAACGTTCAGCCAACTATAAGCATCACTCCTGCACCTGCAAAATATTCAGAAAAAGAACAACTTATGTGGGAGCGAGAGCTAATGGGGCTTTATTTAAGTTCACATCCGTTAGACAATTACGATGCATATTTCAACGAGCAAACTACTCCGCTAGCGCATATTTCTCAGGATGTAGATGGGCGTAGCGTTACGGTTGGCGGCTTAATTTCTACGACGCGCACTATTATAACAAAATCTGGCACGAAAATGGCTTTTATTAAAATTGAAGATAAAGTAGGTGAAATTGAGGTTGTAGTATTTCCTAATTTATTTGAACAAATTGGCGCTAAATTAATTCAAGATAATGTAATTAGAGTTGGTGGTAAAGTTAATGCGCGTGATCGCGACGGTAATTTGCGTAGCGACATTAGTATTATTGCGAACGAAATTTTTGAAGTTACCGACGATGAGTTAAGGAACTATGAATCTACCGGAAGGGTAATGAAGGCCCCAAAAATCAGTAAAAAAGTTAAAGCTGAAAAATTGGCACAATATCGCGCCAAAAAAGCTGGAGATAAAAAAGATGCAGCAACTTCTAGCGGGCCATTAGCAGACAGTTCTTCAAAGGTAAAAAGTAATCCCTCTGTGGTGTCTGCTGCAAAAATTCTTAAGCCAAAAGTTTTATACTTAAAAATTAGTAAATCTAACGATATAGAACAATTAAAGGCAATAAACCAAACCTGCAGAAAATTTCCTGGCAATTCAGACGTGGTTATTGTAATAGGCGAGGGCGAAGAGAAATCTGCTATGAAAGTGCCATTTAAAATTGAAGACAAGAACTCGTTAATAAACGAATTAGTAAAACTTCTTGGTGAAGATAACGTTATCTTAAAATAAAATTATTATTTTTGATAGTTTAAGCCGTATAAACAAATACCAACAGCGACGCTGACATTAAAAGATTCTTTTTGTCCAACCATTGGAATTTCAACTATTTGGTCGCATAAGGCGAGTTCTTTCGGAGTTAGACCATTTACTTCTTCTCCAACAATTAATGCAATTTTTTCGTAACCTGAAGATAGTGAAAAATCGGGAAGCATAGTACTTCCTGGCGCCTGCTCTAAGCCAATAATAAAATAGCCACGTTCTTTAAGCTTTTCAATTGGAGGAGAGGGGAGATAATCGAAATCTATAATTGTTTCTGCGCCTAGGGCTGTTTTAGAGATTTGTTTAGTAATTTTTTCTTTGATGTGCGGTAGACGGCTATCGTCTTTACCAACTAAATTTAAATTAGGATAAGGAGTGTAGCCACTTAGGATTATTTTTTTAACACCAAACCCGTCAGCGGTACGAAAAATTGAACCAACGTTAAACGTGGAGCGAATATTTGGCAAAAGTAAAATTATTTCCATAAATCTATTATAACAGTATAAAAAACATGAGCATTTTGATATAGTAAATAAAGATGGATGAAGAAAAAATACAAAGAGAAAGAAGAGAGCAAGATGAAAACGGTGCACGCATGCGTGCTGGAGTTCTTGGCTTTCAGTATTTAGATTTACGACCTATTGAACAAGAGATGGAACTAATTGAAGATGCACTTTCTGTTCAGGAGATGAAGAAAAATTATATCATTCCTCTTCAACGAGGTAGTGAATATTCACCGTGGCAGTTTGGTATTACTACACAAACACCACAATCTTTTGTTCGCGAGCAAGAGCAGCGATACCACGATCAGGCAATGAACATTCAGTTTATAATGATAAGTAATAGTGCTTTTCGTTTTATGATGACCCGATATGACCCGCCAGTTCAAGTCGTCTACGACGATATTAAAATTTCTAAAGATGGTGACAGCGACACGATTGCCGAAGTAACAGAAACGCTACGAACTGTTGGCTCAGACGAGATTCTTGACTATTTGCTAATTCAAGCCGACGAACTGGGCGCTAGCGATATTCACATAGAAAATCAGCGTAAAAATATTAGAATTCGTTTTCGTATAGACGGCGTTCTTCACCCTGTGGCCGATTTAGACAAAGATCGATACCGAGTGATAATGGGATCGCTTGCTTCACGAGCCGGCATTTCTACTGCGTCTACCGAACCGCAGTCTGGACACATTCAGCAAGAAATAGAAATAAATGGTAGCACGAGTTTATTAAATATCCGTGTAGAAAGCATTCCAACGCTTTACGGGTTAGACGCAGTTTTGCGTTTGTTCAACTTTGACCAAAGTATGCTTAATCTTAATAGGCTTTCGCTAAGTCCTACGGAATTAGACAACATTAAGGAAATCGTTAGCCACCCAAGAGGCTTAGCCTTGCTAGTTGGTCCTACTGGCTCAGGTAAATCTACAACTTTATATAGTATTTTAAATGAACTTAATAACACGTCGCGAAAGATTATTACGCTTGAAGACCCTGTAGAGTTCGGCATAGATGGCATCTCGCAAATTCCAATAGATTCTACGAACAAGCAAAATTTTGCAACAGGCTTGCGTTCTATTTTAAGGCTAGACCCAGACGTTGTAATGGTTGGGGAAATTCGTGATGCAGATACAGCTCGTACGGCTATTCAGGCTTCTATTACCGGGCATTTAGTTTTATCTAGCTTCCACGCAAATTCTGCATCGGCTGCATTTAGTCGAATGATAGATTTAATTGGAGTAAACCCAATTTTTAGCTCTGCCGTTCGCATGGTCATTGCTCAGCGATTGGTGCGAAGGCTGGACGATTCTTCTAAAGAAGAATACACCCCAGATGAAGCAACAGTTAAATGGGTTAAAGAAGTGCTTAGCGATTTGCCTGAAGAAGTAGAGAAACCTGATTTAGATAACTTTAAGTTATGGAAGCCGGTAAGCACATCTGATTCGCCATTTGGCTATAATGGAAGAATCGTACTAATGGAGCAGTTAATGATGAGTGAAGAGCTTCAAAAATATATTCGTGGCGACATAACTGAAACGAACACTGAAACAATAGAAGCAACCGCAAAAGCACAGGGTATGGTTACCTTACTGCAAGCAGGAGTTTTGGCTGCACTAGACGGCAGAACTACTTTAGAAGAGGTTAATAGAGCTATTTAG
>JAGOZV010000034.1 GCA_018064165.1 Candidatus Saccharimonadota bacterium | reverse complement strand
AAAGAAGTAATTTTTTCGCCATTTATTGCTAAAATTTCGTCGCCCGCTTTAAGGCCCGCCTCTTTAGCTGGCGAATTATTTTGTACTTCAGAAATTGTAACAGGCGTTGAAACAATTCTCGTATCACCTGGAATCATGAACTGGTTGTCAATTATTTTCGGTAAGCCGACCCATGCTAAAATTGTAAACAATACAGCAGCAAACACCCAGTTCACCGCCACGCCAGCCAACAATATTTTTGTTTTTTGCCAGTACGAAGCAGCTCCGTAATCGCCTTTTTTATCATCGGAATCGTGTTCCCCCTTAAGCTTAACAAAACCTCCGATAGGTAGCCAATTAATAGTAAACAGGATGCCATTTTTTAATTTCTTTGCCCAAGCCTTAGGCGGAAAACCAATACCAAATTCTTCAACAATTACACCATTTCTTCTCGCAACAATAGCGTGGCCTAATTCATGAATTACTACCAAAATTATCAATGTAAACAAGCCTATAAGGATACCAAAAAATAAAGTCATTATTTACCGAACCTTCTCCCTCGATTACTATACTCGTGTAAAGCTTTTTTTACATCTTCTTTTGTAATATCTGGCCACGGCTTAGGAACAAACATAAGCTCGCTGTATGCCGCTCTATATAACATAAAATTGCTTAGTCTTTGTTCACCACTTGTACGAATTATTAAATCTACTGGTGGAATATCTGGTGCATATAAATTAGATGCTATGTCTTCCACGGTAATGCTAGAAGCATCTCCCCCTGCTTGAACAAATTTTTTAACTGCTTCGGCAATTTCTAGCTGACCGCCGTAATTAAAGCAAAGAGCTAAGGTGCCACGTGTATTATTTTTCGTTGCCTCCTCTGCCTCAACTATTGCCTTTTTTATACGTTCATTCACCATATCCTTAGAGCCAAGGACTCTTAAACGAATGTTTTCTTCATTAAAAATGTGTAAATCCGACGTAAACAACTTTAGCACTAAACCCATTAAAGCTTTAACTTCATTCTCGCTTCTTTTCCAATTTTCTGTACTAAAAATATATGCAGACATATATTCCACGCCACTGTCAAAAGTAGCGCGCGCAACATCTTGTATAGCATTATAACCAGCTAAATGACCTTCATAAGCAGGAAGGCCGTGTTTTTCAGCCCACCGTCTGTTACCGTCAATAATATAGCCGGCGTGTTTTGGCGTAGTTATAATATTTTCAGGCATTAGATAGTTAGAATTTCTTTTTCTTTATCTTTAAAGCTGTCGTCTATACTTAAACTAATGTCTGCCATTAGCTTGTCGATCTCTTTTTCGTAACGCTTAGCATCGTCTTCAGAAAAATCTTTATCGTCTTTGCGGCGCTTAATTTCCTTAAAAGCTTCTTGTCGAATGTTTCGTAAAGCAATTCTAGATTCTTCTACTTTTTCACTTGTTTGCTTAACGATTTGATGCCGTCGCTCCTCTGTTAAAGAAGGCACTGGCACGCGAACAACCCGGCCGTCATCGCTTGGGTTTAAACCCAGTGTTTGATCGGCACGAATTGCGGCAGAGATAGCTGAAATATTTGTTGGATCGAATGGAGTTATTAATAACATTTGTGCTTCAGGGGCAGTAATATTTGCAACCTGATTAAGAGGCATAGCTACGCCATAAGCTTCAATAGAAATACCATCTAACTGAGCTACATGGGCGCGCCCCGTTCTAATTTTTTTCAATTCTTCCCTGAAATGATCTAGGGCTTGATTAAACTTTTGCTCGTATACTTTAGTTTCAAACATAATACTATTGTATCACGTATAAAGATTTTATTCGCTTACGCCAAGCTCAATTCGTTTGAATTGACCAACGCGGATATTTTCGCCAGTTTTAGCAATATTCTCTTTAATGTAGTCTTCTATAGTCATCGTTTCATCTTTGTAAAAAGTTTGAGACATAAGAACCTTATCTTCAAAATTCTTTTTAACCTGACCTTCAACTATTTTCTCGGCAATATTCGCAGGCTTGCCTTCTGCTTTAACTCGTTCTAGCGATTCGTTACGAACACGCTCAACCTCTTCTTCTGGAACATCGGCGAAAGTTGCGTACTGAGGGTTCATTGCAGCAATTTGAAGTGCTAGTTCGTGAGCTAACTCTTTAAAACCTTCTGTACGAGCCACAAAATCAGTCTCACAGTTTAGCTCTAAAATTACACCAATGCGGCTGTCATGAACATATCCTTCAATAATGCCTTCCCGGGCCTCTCGATCGCCTTTCTTTTCGGCTTTTGTTAAGCCTTTTTTACGAAGTTCTGCCAAGGCCTTATCGAAATCGCCCTTTGCTTCTACTAACGCTTTTTTAGCATCTGTTAAACCAATGCCACTTAACTCTTTCAGCTTTTTAATATCATCTATTGAAACACTCATGCTACCCTCCTATTATTTGTTATCTTTTTTATCAGCTTCTTTTTCTTTAGAGACAGGCTTGTCAGCGATTTTTATTTCAGCCTGACCTTCAACAACAGCTTGTTTAAACAAATCTAGCAAAATAGCCACGCTCTTTATTGCATCGTCATTTCCAGGAATTGCAAACTTTACTAAATTTGGATCAGTATTGGTATCAGCTATGGCGACCACAGGTATGCCTAGCGCATTTGCCTCTTTAATAGCATTAGCTTCTGTAATCATGTCTGTTACAATTAGCGCCGCAGGCTTACCATTCATGTTTTTAATTCCACCATATTTGCGATTCAAATCTTCAATTTCTTCTTCAAAACGCTGAACTTCTAGTTTTGAATAACGTTTTTCAAGATCGCCAGACTTCAAACGACGTTCAAGATTTTTTAGCTTTTTAATTTGTTTAGAAATAGTGTCTACATTTGTTAAGATACCCCCGATCCAACGCTCGGTAACATATGGCTGATTAACAGATTCTGCAGTTTCTTTAACGAGATCTTTCAGTTGCTTTTTTGTACCAACAAACAAGATTGGTCGCCTAGAGCTTGCCGTTTTAGTTAAAAACGGTAACGCAACTTCTAGCGCCTCAACTGTTTTGGTTAGATCAATAATGTGTGAATCCTGCCTTTTACTATGAATAAAAGGTGCCGCCTTTGGATTCCAACGACTTGTTTTATGTCCAAAATGGACGCCCGATTCTAACAGGGCTTTAATATCGACATTCACTGCCATATTCTTTTTCTCCTTTTTCCTCACTACGCCCCTGTTTTACAGGAAAATAGACGTAGCTGTGTCATTAAATTTGTTACAATTAATATTTTACGCTAAACACTCTTAAAAGTCAACTTTTCTATAGCTTAACTACGATGTCGGCAACTCATTTTTTTCTATCTGTCCAATCATCTCAAGCAATACAGCTACCGCTGGTAAAGATTGCCAAATCGGATGATGATGTTCGGGCTCATCGTCAGCACTCTCAATTGTATACCTAGTAATATTCGTTACATCTTTTAATTGGTTGGCTGTTTTTGCATTGGCTTCTTCGCGAGCCACCTCTGACCCATCTGTTCTAAACACTCGAATTTTAGTGTCTCTGTACTTTTCATCTTTTAGCGTCTCTGTTAATTTGTCGCTGTAGCCTTTTCGCATTGCCAATCCTAGCGCAAGATTACCTAGCATCCCAGCCTTTTTTGCTTTATCTAGTTCTTCTTTTCTCTCATTATCAAACTCTAGTGTCTTTGGGTCTCTATCATAAGAAACCGTTAGTCCATCCTCTTGATTATCCTTCAAATAACGTTTAACGTTTTCTTCATTAGTCTCTCTGCCAATAGATTGCAGTAGACCATCCTTACCAAGTAATGAAAAATCTTGATCACTAACACCTTCTAGCATATATAGTGTGTCTACTTCGGCATCTGGAAAAGCAGTGGAGAATGGTTTTAGCATATCTGTAGTCGCCATATTGCCCATAGAATAACCGAAGAAGCCTACTTTAGCATCTTTTGAGTCTAATTTTAATGTTTCGTTATTTTTTGAAGCAGCCTCTTTTATTGCATCTACTTGCCACTGGGCTTGTTTTTTCATTCCACCAAAAGCCGCTGAGTGAAGTGAGGCGCCCAGTAATTTAGCCTTGGAGCTGCTTTTGTCACCCATGCCGAAACCTGGCGTCTCTACGCCAACCACGGTCTTTCCAGTCATATTTGCAATTACTTGCAGGCGCTTACTTTCAAGGTCCGAAGTCGCATCAGTGCCAAATAAGGCCTCGTAAGATAATGGAACAACAAGATATTCGTTAGATTTTGGTTCTGTCGTTCCTTCTTCGGGAGAAGTAGTAAATACTCCAATATTTTTGTCTGTGAAATACTCCAACTTCCCCATAGTTTCCCGATTAGCATCTGAAGAGACAAAAACTTCTGGTCTTCGCTCAACTATATTACTAGTATTTTTAAGTGAGATTGTTTCTGTTTTACTTAAATTTAAATTTTCCATACTTCTATTGTAGCAGAAATGCTTATGTTTGTCAATGGCTACGACCCAGTGACATGATACACGAGCGCATAATTTTCAATTTGAAGCTATCATCAATTCAAATGTTTCTATTTTTGATTTTGAGTATCATCAAGATCAGCGAGTTTCTGTGACATAATTTTAAGAGCGTAGACCCCAAGTCCTTCTGTTGCTGCTATAGACACGACCGCCTTTTCAGATGTAGCAACCGTTGGATATCGCTCATCACGCATTTTAGCAACAAGATTTCTTGTTTTTGAAAAATCCCACTTATCAGATGGCAAATTCTCAAAACCTAGTATTGCATGAACGTCTCTAGTGATTATGTCGTGCGCCACCCTTCTGGCTGTATCTGCAGTTTCAACAGATATTTTCTCTGTAAGACCACTCTGAAAATCACCGACAGTCTTCAAGTGCCTCTTGACACTATCTAAGTAGTGACCCCATTTATCATC
The DNA here is from genome assembly GCA_018064165.1 of Candidatus Saccharimonadota bacterium. GTDB lineage: Bacteria > Patescibacteriota > Saccharimonadia > Saccharimonadales > Saccharimonadaceae > JAGOZV01. The sequence goes on along the minus strand of JAGOZV010000034.1, from coordinate 1,442 downwards.
AGTTGCACGTGGAAATAAATTAGCAGGATAAACAAATTTTGGCTGATCATCATTAGTCTCTACTCTTAAGATACCTAATGCGAAAAGAACATCTTCCGGTTTATTTATCTCGTTTTTTGATGTCTCTAGTTTTTCCTTAACTATTTTTTTGCCAAGTTCGATTGTTGTCATGCCAGCTTCTGTCGGAATACCCGCTAGCTCCATTATTCTAGATCTAACGTCTCTATTCATTTCTCGTTGATTATTTCTTATCGCAGACTCTTCCTCGGTTTTTAGATTACCTCTATTTTTTAACTTTTTTATATTTTCATTAAAGTCAGGATACGACCCGCTTTTTTTCAGAATATCAAAAGCGACTTTATCGAGAAGTGCACTAAACATTTTTTTATCATTATCTTGACCACTATCGTGCAATTCAACTAGTCGATCTAATACTGTTCTATTATTTTCATGCTGCTCACTTATAATAGCCATCATTCCAGCCATTAATTCTTCGTCGGATTCATCTTTTTCAGTATCGACTTCATTCGACTTTGTGACATTTGGACCATTGATTATATCTTGTGCCCTGGTCATATTTTGCTCTAAATGGTTATGCTTCATGTAACCAATAATAACACAGAAATAGATATTTGTCAATATACTCGTATTGATTCAAAACTCTATTTTGGTTGATTTTGTTTTTTACGCTGGATGTCTGGCTTGACGCTTGCGCCAGCCTTAGTGTCGTATGCATCTCTTGCGCATTCTCTTCTTAGGAGTTCATCGCCATACTTTCTAAGACGTTCTAAGTCTCCCTTGTAGCCTGTCGGACCAAAGTACGCTTCGTTATCATTCTCCTCGCAAGCTATAAATGCCTCTACTGAAATGGCATTATCAATCATATCAACCCAGTCCGCTTCATCTTCTTGGCTGGCAGGATGGGAAATCTCAACCGAAATAGGGTCCTCGTTCATAAATCGTAAGTCAGCCAAAAGCACACTCTTCTCGCTAAGTCCATCAACGACCATAACCAACATCAAGCCGACCCGTCCAGCTACACTGAGTGGTTCATAATCGCCTCTTTCAAGCTCCATCCGACCGTCCGCCCAGAGGCGCCCATCGTTATTTGGATTTGTTTTATCAGTTGACGCATAAAATTCCTCATCTCGCCCACTACTATACTCTCGCCAACCTTTATCTTTCTTGATAATCCCAGTGTGTAACTCCTAATCTATAACCTGTTGTTCCATCCGTATAATTAGTAAGACCACCTATTTCTATTAGGTACTCACCCCTTTTCATGAATTGACTATTTGGGCCTTTACTACTGGAGTAGTTTTCCCGGGAATGAGCCTTATCACTAAAGGGAGCTAAGATTTTATCTTTTTCTGCTTGAGTAAGGTACTCCGTATTCGTTCTAGTCACCATATGCATATCTAAGGATTTCTTCATATTAGCGA
>JAGOZV010000033.1:5267-6446 GCA_018064165.1 Candidatus Saccharimonadota bacterium | reverse complement strand
CATTAGTTACTCTACTTAAAATTTCGCCATGTGTTCGTTTGTCAAAATATTTAAGCGGTAAACGATTAATTTTCTCGGAAATATCTTTGCGTAAATCGTAAGTTATTTTTTGCGTCACGTCTGTCATAACCCAACCTTGAATATAATTAAATATCGCACTTATAATATATAAAACTAGCAAGAATACAATAATGTCACGAATGGCATCAAAATGAAACACAGGCTGAACAGGCGCAGTAGGCGGAGTTTTAATCATTGCTACGAAATCTTCAACAATTATATTTGTGGCATTACCAAGAATTTTAGGACTAGCAATAGCGAATGCGGTACTGGCTATGGCAAAGAACATAACTACAGTAATTTTTACCCAATAAGGCTTAAGCAGTGTGCCTAGTTGTCTTAGCGTTTTCTTCAAATCTTTTGGCTTTTCGGACTTTTTTGAACCGTTGTGCATTATTTCGTCTCCTTTCTTTTGGTAGAAGAGACACTATCTTTTAGCTCTTCTTCAGACAATTGTGACGAAGCAATTTCTTGATATACGGAATTATTTTTTAAAAGTTCCTGATGCGTGCCCTCGCCAACTATTTTACCTTCATTCATAACAATAATTTTATCCGCGTTAATAATTGTACTAATTCTTTGAGCGACAATTAAAACTGTTTTGTTTTTTGTCTCTTTCTTCAATTCTTTTTTCAATTTTGCTTCTGTTTTAAAATCTAAGGCCGAGAAAGAATCATCAAAAATGTAAACCTTTGGCTTAACGGCCAGGGCACGAGCAATAGAAAGCCTTTGTTTTTGGCCGCCCGATACATTTGCGCCACCTTGTGAAATAGAAGCATTAACGCCATCTTCCTTCTTTTGCACAAAATCTTTAGATTGCGAAACCTTAATTGCATTTTCTATTTCTTCTGCAGAAGCTACAGGATTGCCGTACGCCACATTGCTTTTAATAGAGCCACTAAACAGCACACCTTTTTGCGGTACATAGCCAATTTGACTATATAAATCAGATAAGTTTTGATCTCTAATATCTACATTGTCTATTAATATTTGTCCGGCAGAAACATCGTAAAATCGGGGAATTAGGTCAATTAAGGTAGATTTACCACTACCTGTGCTTCCTATAATTGCAGTAGTTTGACCCGGTTCTGCCGTAAAATTAACACCCGACAGCACCGG
>JAGOZV010000033.1:0-5167 GCA_018064165.1 Candidatus Saccharimonadota bacterium | reverse complement strand
GGTAGCGCCGCTACAAAAAGTACAATTATTACGACCAATAAAGAAACTACGGCTACTGCAATAATCCAACTTAAGTCTGGTGCGTTTTCCATTGCTTTTTGCAGACCCCCAATTGCCATTAATGGTGCCATTATTACAAGCCGTAAAATCATTAATGTAGTCGATTGAATTTGCTGGATGTCGTTAGTTGAACGAGTAATTAAAGAAGCGGTAGAAAATTTATTAAACTCAACAATGGAAAAACCCTCTACCTTCTTAAAAACCTTTTGGCGCACATCTCGTGCAAACCCTGTAGCGGTGCGAGCGGATAAAAACCCAACACCCACTGCTGCAACACCACCACCTAAAGTAACGCCAAGCATAATAAGACCATTTTTAATTATGGCATTCATATCGCCACCGATTATTCCGTTATCTACTATTTTTGCCATCAAATCTGGCAGGCTTAAATTGGCCATAACTTGAAGGTATATAAGTATAATTAATGGAACAATTAACCAAATATACGGTTTTAAGTATTTAAATAATTTTAGCATTTTTTATTATCCTTTTGTTTTCGCGTGCTAGTCTGCACTAAGCAGTCATCAGTACTCTTATTGAATTCTTGGGCTAGTTTTGAAGTAATAATCTCGAACTGAATAATTTCTTCGTCGGTTAGTATATCAAATAATTTTAAAGCTTTTTTGCCACCATGCTTTTTAACGTGCTTAAAATGTTTTACACCTTTTTTAGATAGTGAAATGTAAAATATTCGCTTATCTTGATCGTCTTGAACTTTTTCCAACAATTCTTTTTCAATCAATGAATTCAGAAGTTGGGTTACGGCACCTTTTGAAATGCCAAGGTCTTTTGCTATATCGCCCATAGTCATTTTGCCTTCATGCAGTAATAGTAAAAGTAGGGAGGCCTGTGCCATTGTAACCCCGTATTCTTTTTGAGCAGTACGATTGCCACTAGAGACCAATCTTCTAATTGCTCGGAAGTTATGTATTATTTTTTCTGTACTATTTTTTCTATTCACAATTATTTAGTTTAGCAACTAAACAATTATAATTCAAGACTTTTTTTGAAGATGGCGAATAGATTCTTTCATTGTTACAAAAATTATTGCACTTATTAAAATGAACAGCCAATCTATTGCTTGAATTGGGCCGCTATTAAAGAAATAGCTTACAGCTGGAACGTACGTTATAGCAAAAACTATTCCTATCGATAAAGTTACCGCAAGCCAAAAACGATAATTCTGTAATTGGTATCTAGTAAATATCCCATTTACTGATCTTCTTTGAATAATATTTAGTAATTGGCAAATAACAAGAGTTATATAAGTCATTGTTGTAGCACTAGCAACGGCACCAACCGAGGCAGTTATAGGATCAATATCGTGTCGTACAAAATATAAAACATAATTAGAAATTGCTAAAATTCCTATTAAGAATCCTGTAAACATAACACCTAATGTATTTCGTTTATTTAAAATATGCTCATTAAGCTGACGAGGTCTTTCATTAATTGTTTCGCCCTCTTCTTTGTCGGCTCCTAGCGCTGCGATAGGAAAGACCTCGGCAAGCAAGTCAACAGCAAGAATTTGTAAAACATTTAATGCTAGTGGCATACCAAGTAGTGCAAACAGCGTCAGGCTTATCAAATTGATGAACATTTCGGCCATATTAGAAGTAAAACAGCTTAACACACCTTTTTTGATATTAGCGAATATGGTTCGCCCTTCTCGTACCGAAGCAATTAATGAAGAAAAACTGTCGTCTAGCAAAACTATTTCCGAAGCTTCTTTAGCCACGTCTGTTCCTGTTATACCCATAGCAACACCTATAGTTGCGTGCTTAAGAGCTGGTGCATCATTTACACCATCTCCGGTTACTGCTACAACCTTCCCGGCATCTCTTACTAAGCCAACAATTCGCATTTTATCCTCTGGGCTAACTCGACTAAAAATTGTGCCTCCTTTTAATGTTTGCTTTAGTACTTCGTCGTCTGGCATTGTTGCCAATTCTTCACCGGAAATAACAATCAAATCTTTATCATTGGCAACAACTTTAGCTTGTTTGGCAATAGCCAGTGCTGTTGGAGCGAAATCACCCGTAACAATATTTATGGCAATATGTGCACGTCTTGCCGAAATCATTGCTTCTGGAACAGACTCTCGTAACGGATCAACCATACTCACCAAGCCCTGTAGGACTAAATCCGATTCAATATCGTCCATAGTCCCTTGCTTAACTTCTTCAGCTGACAATTTCCGTGTAGCAAAAGCTAAATTACGGAGCGCTTTATTGGCACGAACAGTGTTTTCTTGCAAGAACTCCTCTTTGTCCTTTTCTGTTATTCTGCGTACAACATCACCAACTTTAATATGCGTACATTTTGCTAAAACATTTTCAGGTGCACCTTTGACATAAGCAACTATAGAATTATCGGGAAATTTACGTATAGAAGTCATAATTTTACGGAAAGAGTCAAAAGGCAATTCTTTAATTTCAACAGGCTGATTTTCATCTCCTGTATTGATGTCTGCCTTTTTAGCCACTACAATAAGTGAACCTTCGGTTGGGTCGCCAATACAATACCATTCTTTAGAATGATCGTCTGGAGCTTCAATTCGTGCGTTACTAGCATAAACTCCTATTAATAGAAAATCACGAATCTTAGGCATAGCATCTTTTAATATTTTTTTACCATCATGAAGAAAAGTACCCTGAGGCAAATAGCCAGTTCCTGTTACCTCATATGAAGTGCCAGCGCTAACAAAACTTACTACTGTCATTTCATTTTTTGTTAACGTACCTGTTTTGTCGGTACATATAACCTGAGCAGCGCCAAGAGATTCAACAGAACTTAATTTCTTAACTAGAACATTTGCTTTTGCTAATTTTCCGGCTGCAGTAGCGAGTGAAGTATTAACTTCGGCGGGTAAACCTTGGGGAATTAACGCGCTAGCAAAACCGATAGCAAACAATAAAGCTTCTTTAAATGGCAAATCATAGGCAATAGACAAAATAAGTAAAATAAAAGTCAACCCCAATACGCCGTATGTCACAGTAGACGCAATTGAACTTATTTCATGTTGAAGAGGACTTTGCGACTCTGGAGCATTTTGACTTAATAGCGCAATCCTACCTAGCTCTGTATTAGAGCCGATGGCAATAACTATGCCAAATGCATTTCCCGTCGCTACGGTGGTCCCCATATAGGCAATATTGTGCCTGTTAGCCATTGGCACAGAACCTTTGATAGAATGGGTAAATTTGCGTGTAGGATCGCTTTCACCAGTTAAAGAAAAATCATTGGTGCTAAAATTAGTAGTCTCGACCAATCGAACATCCGCAGGAACACTGTCTCCTTCAGATAAGCTAACGACATCTCCTACAACAAGAAACGTGGAATCAATTTCGGTTAGGTTGCCATTTCTAAAAACATGAGCAACTGGGCTAACAAGATGCGCTAAAGCTTGCATAGTTCTTTCAGATCGATATTCCTGGAAAAAGCCAATAAATGTATTAAAAATAATTAAACAAAGAAGTACAATAGCTGTACGAGAATCTCCTAAAAATAAAGAAATTGTAGCACTGGCCACTAGCAGTATAATCATGGCATCTTTGTATTGTTTGAAATACTGCTTTATGGGCGAAATCTTTTTACTAACAGCGAACGTATTGGCGCCATCTTCTTCAAGGCGCTTGCTTGCTTCTTTATTAGTTAAACCTAGTTTAGATGTTTTAAGTGTATTAAAATTTTCATAAACCGACAAACGATAAGAGGGAAGCTTTTTTGATATATTTTTATTCATAATACAATTAATTATATGCTTACTAGATTAAAATTAAAACATAATTGATTAAAGTAGAAGTTAAAGCTTAATCAGGAAATATACAAAGATGAGCTTATTGCGAGTACCATTCATTCTTGGCAGGGGCTTCAGGATGATTACCGAACCTATTGTGGTATAGTATAATTTTCAAAGAAAAACAGGCTAGTTGTTCGATACCTTAAACAGGTATCAGTGACACTAGCCCAAGTCACTCGCATTATTCAGAAATATACCTCTCTAGGGATTGCGAATCCCGTGTTGTTCCTACTGCTTCTCGACCTCGATGACGTGGACACCAAGGCGCTCCTTGTGCGAGGGGTAAATCTCGCGCAGAAGCCGGAGGGCAGCCGTCTGGTCGTTGACCTGCGGCACGATCTCGCGCCACGGTTCGGTTGCCAACATGTCAGCGAAGTTGTCGTAGACGCGGATCGACTTGATCCGCACCACGCCGGACGTGTGACCGGTCTCGAGCTGTAACAACTCGCCAGCCTTCAGCCGCTTAATGTTGTCGTACCCGACACGAACCTCCAGGGTCTTGCGACCTGACATGATCGCGTCGAAATACGGACGCTTGATGCGCATCTTACGCACGGTTGCTCCTTCCTTGTTGAAGTTCAGCCCCCACTGCTGCACGACGCTGTTCGGCGCGTACCCTCCCGGGAACACGCCTTCGAGCGTCCAGCCGTGACGCTGGAGACAGGCGACCTGCCACGGTTCAGGAACCAAGTGGACGTACAGCTTGTGACCGTAGTCCAACAGCAGCCCCTGAAGGTCGATGACGAGCGCTTCGAACGCAGCCTCCGACTTCGCCACGAGTGGCATCAGCTTGATGGGCTGACCCTTCTTAGGGGTAGCACCAGCGATGCCGACCACCTCGCCACCGCATTCAGCGGTGAAGATGATCTTGAACTTGGCGTTCACGTCGCCGAGTTCCTTCCGCTTGTAGCCGGCAAACAGAGCGTCAACCCAGTCGTCGTCCACACCGCGGAAGACATCGCTCATCTGCGACAGGATGAGGTCTCGCGCGCCATTGGCGTGCTTTTCCTCGTCGAAAGGAATCACCGACACGTTAGGCGAGTCGAAACCCGCCTCATCGACCAGCTGCTTGTACAGCATATGCTCGTCGACACCGTGCTTGTAGTGATCCTTTGCCGTTCCAGTGATGCGGAAGCCCTTCCGGAGGAAGAACTGAAGCGCCTTCTGGTTCGGCGACGCGACGGTGCAGTACAGCTGTCGAGCACCGAGGTTGCGGGCGAAGTCTTCGGCGTGCTTGAGCAGCATGCTTCCGATTCCCAGTTTTCCACGGTAGTGGGTGCTGACGATCAGCGGACTGATCTTCAC
>JAGOZV010000032.1 GCA_018064165.1 Candidatus Saccharimonadota bacterium | reverse complement strand
GGTACCATGGTTGTTGTAGATAAAGCTGCTAAAAAGATTGGCGAAACCGTAGAAATAGAGGTGGTTCGTAGCTTGCAAACACAGGCCGGAAAAATGGTCTTTGGTAAACTGGTTGCACAAAAAAATAATAACAACACTAATGCTAAAGTTAAAACCAATAAATCAAAGAACACAAAGTTGAATAAACCTAAAACTCAAGAAGATAAGATAATTGATTTAATTAATTCCCCGCGATAGTAAAGACCTGGCTTTTGCGTTCTGTTCCGTTTTCGTAAACAAGTTTAACATAAACAGTGTCGCCAGCTTTGCCGTCTATGGATTGGTTAATGGTTGTACCAGAAACCGTGTTTCGTAGGTTGTCGTTGTGGAAAATTTGAATAGATACAGGTTGTATAGAGCCAGTTACCGATCCGGTAATTTGTGTGGTTGTTGCATTTATGCTTACGGCCCCAGCGGTGTCGGTACATGGATCTTCTTCGTTTACTAGGTAGCCATCTGTTGATAAATAAATATCTTTCTTGGTAATAGGGTCTTTAGACTTCATGACACTAACTTCTATAATAGCTTCAGGTATTGTACAATCAGTTGCACGCTTCTTGTTTAATCTGTTAAACTTCATTTTTTCTTGTGATTGACCTTGATTTTTGTTCCACCACGAAGGATAAAGCTCTTTGCCAATTTTTTGCAAACCGTCTGGGAATTGATACCAATCATTTGCGCTCCATTTTCCTTCTTTTGCATAAATTTCTTTGTGAGCGTACTGCATAACCGGTTCAACAACCCGACCAGTAATGATTGAGCTTGCATTTCTTAGAATTGAAGTGTCGGGGTTGCCTAGCCATACGCCCATTACGAGAGCAGGAGTGTAGTTTACCATCCATATATCTTTTGCCTTTCCACCCGTGTCGGATGTACCAGTTTTGGCGGAGCTACGAATACCATTTAGATAAACACCTTGAGGGTACGCACCGTATAATGGTGCACGTGCTTGTGGATCGGAAAGAATATCGGCGACCATGTAAGTGGACTGTGCACTCATAGTTCGTTTGCCTTCAGTGTCGGCCCACTTTTTAATGACAGATCCGGAACTATCTTTTACTTCAAGCACCGTAACCTGAGGTTTGTAGATACCTTGGCGCGCCATTGTGGCGTACGCATTAACTAAGTCTACCTGACGCAAGCCGCAGCCACCAATTGCGGATGCAAGACCAGCTTGTTTGTCGGCTCCTTGTGTGCAGTAAGAAGTTGCCCCAGCATTTTGGATGTAGTCTATTGTTTCATCTACACCATTAATGTACATTGCTTTGATTGCAGGGATATTGCGAGATTGCGCTAAAGCGTCGCGCATTGTCATTGTGCCCTTGAATCTACCATCGGCATTTTTTACTTTTGCACCGTAAAGAGCATCGATGTTATCGTCTACCAAAGTTGATCCAGTGCCAAAGCTAGGCTTCTCTTCGTTCTTTTCAAAGGTTTTAGCATACACCAATGGTTTAATTGTAGAACCTGGCTGAATAAAGGCAATGGCAGCATTGTCTTGACCGAAACCTGGATAGTTGAAATCGCGGCTACCCATTAAAGCAATTATTTGTCCGGTTTGTGAATCTTCTACGGTTGAAGAGCCGTTACTAAAACCTGCTTGAGTAGGCGTATTTGAGTTGAACAGATTTGTCATAGATTCTTCTAGTTTGTTCTGAACACGTAAATCTAGGGTGGTTTTAATGGTTAAGCCACCACGACCAACAACGGTTTTGCCAAGCTCTTTCTCTAGGTCTGTTCTGACCATTTGCACAAAATGAGGGGCTTTAATGTTTGCATACTGGCTAGATGCTGGCAAGATATTGTCTATAATAGGATAGGCTTTTGCTTCATCGGCTTCTGCTTGAGTTATAAAACCCTCTTCTACCATACGATTAAGAACGTGATGTTGGCGAGCGATTAACGCTTTGTGACCTGCAACATTGTAAGGGTCGTAAACAGAAGGATTGTTTGGGATGCCTGCTAATAGTGCAGCTTCAGCGATAGTTAGGTCCTTTGCTGATTTTCCGAAGTAAGTGCGCGCACCAGATTCTGCTCCGTTACGACGACCACCATATGGAGATTCGTTCAAATAAAGTGTAAGGATTTGGTCCTTATCGTACATTCTTTCTAGTTCTATAGACAAAATGGCTTCTTTGATTTTGCGCGGTATGCCTGTTAGTGTACGATCTTTGGCTTCTTCTGAAAAGAAAACCTGTTTAACTAATTGTTGAGTTAGGGTAGATCCACCTTGAATTTTACCGCCTCCCAGGTTATTTATAAAGGCACGACTTAATGCCGAAATACTAACACCGCCATGCTTGTAAAAATCTTTATCTTCTACGGCAATAGTAGCTTTTTTAAGATTATCGCTTAGGTCTTCGCTTTTAACAACCAGCTTATAATTTCCATCGCCTTTGTCTTCCCATAAAACTTCGCCATTGCGATCGGTGTAAACGTTAACAGTTGTTTGCACGCGTTTAGTGACTTCTTCTGGGCGTAGGGTGTCAAGATCTTTGCGGAAATAAGCAAATAATGCGCCAATCATAAGCACGCTTACTAGTAAAATTACACCTATGACTTTAAGAATAAACATTCCACCTTTTTTACTAAAGAGGAACTTTTTAACTCGTTTTGGATGTAGGCGGTAGAAGAAACGTTTCACAGGATCTTTAGGTAAGTTGGCTATTTCATGAGCTTTTTTCTTGGCATCTTTATTAGAACGCTTATTTTTGCGTGTTAAATTAGCATAAACACTATGACGTGCATGCTTATCTTTAGGTTTTTTAGAACCTGATTTATCTTCGTTGCTAATAATATTCTCCTAAAAATTATACATTAATAAGTATATCATTTTAATTACGTTTTATACAATTTTTTTGTTATAATTATTAAGGTAAAGAAGGAGAAAAATGAAACTTTCTGAAGAACTGTTGTGGCGTGGTTTTTACAAGCAAACCACATTAAAAAATCCGTCCGAGCTAGATAACAAAAAGTATACTGTTTATTTAGGTGCCGATCCTACTGGCGATAGCTTACATGTAGGTCATTTAGCGGTTTATATGTTAGTGCGTCGGTTTTTAGAACATGGACATGAAGTAGTACTACTAATCGGCGGAGGAACCGGCATTATTGGCGATCCTGGTGGACGAGACGACGAACGTCAACTTCAGTCTATAGAGCAAATTTCTGCAAATACTACGGCTTTGTCTTCTCAAGTGCAAAAACTCTTTGGCGATAAACAATTTACACTAGTTAATAATTACGATTGGTTGAAAAACCTTACGGTCATAGACTTTTTGCGAAACACGGGCAAGCATTTTAGTATGACTCAATTAGTTGATCGCGATTATATTGCCACAAGAATGGGCGAAGGTGGCAGTGGTATTAGCTATGCCGAATTTAGCTATACGCTACTTCAGGGTTATGATTTTTTGCATCTATATAAAAATAATAATGTAAATTTCCAAATTGGCGGCAGTGATCAATGGGGTAACATTTTGTCTGGTGTAGACTTAATTCGGAAGGTAGAAGGCGCAGAGGTAGATGGCATGACAGCGCCACTTGTAATAGATAAATCTACTGGCAAAAAATTTGGCAAAAGTTTTGGCGGCGCAATTTGGCTAGACCCTTCTAAAACCAGCCCGTATAAATTTTATCAATTTTGGTTAGGCAGTAGCGACGAAGCAGTAATAGATTATTTAAAATTATTTACACTGTTAAATAAAGAAGAAATAGACGCAATTGAGTCTGAACATTTTGCCTCACCCGAAAAGCGAGTGGCTCAAAAAAGGTTAGCCTCTGAAATTACCGATTTAGTTCATTCTAAAAAACGTCGCGAAGAAGTAGAGCATGTAACTGAAGTGCTGTTTGGCGGGCAAAATATTAATAATCTTAACGAAGACGAAATTAAGGCTTTGGCTGGCGAAATTCCTACCGCAGTCTTTGGAGACGTCTCTAATATTTTAGTTGAAACAAAAACTGTTAGTAGTTTAGGGGAAGCTCGACGATTAATTAATGGCGGTGGTGTTAGTGTTAATGGTAAAAAAATTAGCGAAGACGAAAGTATTAATCAGTTAAGTCTAATTAAAAAAGGCAAGAATAATTTCATTCTTGTGCAATAAATAATCATGTCGCCAACCACCAATTTACAAAATATAAAAGGTGTTGGGCCAGTTCTATATGCAAAATTTGAAAAAGCCGGTTTAACTACAGTAGAAAATTTGGCAGAATTTTACCCTCGTCGTTATGAAGATTTTTCGGGAACGGTTTCAATTGACAATATAGAGCCTGGAAAAATTACTTTACGGGCGAAAGTAGAATCTGTTTCTAGTAAAACTGTGCGTCGCGGTATGAACGTAACTACAGCGGTTATTTCCGACGATACCGGAAAAATAAATGTAGTTTGGTTTAATCAGTTTTATCGTGCAAAACAACTTAAAATTGGCGAAGAATATTTTTTTACAGGTGTATACGAATTTAGGTATAACCGTTTTCAGCTTTCTTCTCCTAGTGTAGAGCAAGTAAGCGAACATGCAGACGAATTAGACAAAATAATCCCTGTTTATTCATCTTCCGGTGGTTTAAGAAATAAATATGTTCGAAAAGCTTTAAAAACTATTCGTCCAAGTTTTGATAATTGGCCAGAAATTTTACCAGAACAGGTAATTAAACACGCAAAAGTCATTGCCAACGGCGAAGCTTTAACTAAAATTCATTTTCCAGAAAGCGACGAAGATGTAAAAATAGCTACCGAAAGATTATCCTTCAATGAATTATTTGAACTAACCTTAGCTAGTCAGCTAAACAAAAACGAAAATTCTAAACTTAAGGGTTGGAACATTCCATTTAATAAAGAAGCAGTTTTAAAATTAATTGAATCTTTGCCGTTTAAGCTAACTAACGCTCAGCGAATCGCCGCGTGGGAAATTATTCAAGATTTTAACAAGCCTCACCCTATGAACCGTTTGCTTCAAGGCGATGTTGGTTCGGGAAAAACTGTGGTAGCAGGAATTGCCGCCACACAGGCAATTTCCGAGGGTTTGCAGGCTGCAGTTTTAGCGCCAACTGACATTCTGGCTACCCAGCATGCAGAAACATTGCAAAACATGTTAGCAAACAGTGGCGTAACGGTTGGTCTTTTAACTGGGCGAGTAAAAGGTAAGGCTCGCGAACTAATTTACAAGCAAATTGCAAACGGCGAAGTAGATATTGTTGTTGGCACGCATGCTATTATTCAAGACAAACTAAATTTTCATAAACTTGGCCTTGTTGTTATAGACGAGCAGCACCGTTTTGGCGTTAAGCAGCGACAAGCATTATTGCAAAAATCTAAAAACTTACCGCACCTACTTTCAATGACAGCCACTCCAATTCCACGAAGCTTGGCTTTAACTGTTTACGGAGAATTAGACGTAAGTATTCTTGATCAATTACCAAGTGGCAGAAAAGCTATAAAAACAAAAATTTGGTCGCCAAATAGCACGGAAGCTCTTTTCCAAGACGTTAAAAATGAACTTTCTGCGGGCCGGCAGGCTTATTATATTTGTAACTTAATTGAAGAAAGCAGTGCCAGCGCTATGCAGTCGGCTGATGTGGAAATTAAAAATGTCGAAAAACAGTATAAGCTTCTTAAAAATAAATATTTTAAAGAATTTAAGGTGGGTATGTTGCATGGCAAAATGAATGCTTTAGAAAAACAGCAAATTATGGACGATTTTTCGACACACAAAATAGATATTTTAGTTAGCACTACAGTTGTAGAAGTGGGAGTAGACGTACCAAATGCCACTGTCATTATGATAGAAAATGCCGATAGGTTTGGCCTGGCACAGCTACATCAGCTTAGGGGTAGGGTGGGGCGAAGCACCCATCAAAGCTATGCGTATTTAATTAACTCGGATAGCTCGGCGCCAACAAGGCGGTTAAAAGAGCTAGAGAAATCTAACGATGGGTTTTATTTAGCCGAAGTAGATTTAAAAATGCGTGGTCCGGGCGAAATTTACGGGCGGAGCCAGCATGGCGATTTAAATTTAAAAATAGCAACACTTGCTAATACGCGTCAAATTGTTAAAGCTCGAAAGGCAGCCGAGTATTTTCTGGAAAAAGGTGGTAGCCTTAACGACTACCCCGAACTTAATAAAAAGATAAAAAAATATCAGCGTATAACAACACTGAATTAGATATTAGGTTTTTAGAAATCTGACAAATAGATAGAAACAATTGTGAGTGAAAACCCACAGAAGTGAACTAGCATCTGAGAGATTCCAGGCGATTAATCGGTTATTGATTAGCTTGACAAGTTAGTCATGACGCGTTCGGCCAAAACAATTTGTTCTTCGCTTCCAATAAACTCAATTTTTGCCTCACCTTCGGTGCACTTCACTATGACGTGCACCTCTGATCCTTCGGATAGGACTGAGCCAATCAATTCTGCCAATGTTTTTGGCAAGCCTTGATTGATTGCTTTTTCCAACCCTTCAGGATGAAGCCCGCTGAACATGTAGTAGCTTGGTTTTTTTTATTTCTTTAGCCGGTACTACGAAGGAAACGGATTTCCTTGGCGCAGAAG
>JAGOZV010000031.1:2821-6694 GCA_018064165.1 Candidatus Saccharimonadota bacterium | reverse complement strand
GCTGCCGGCACGACAAATGCCATTGCCTTAGATGAAGATGGCAATGTTTATAGTTGGGGAGGGAACGGTAGTGGGCAACTTGGCAACAGAACTAGTGGAACAACAACGAACACCCCAGTTGCGGGCGATGTACAAAATGGTGCTAGCATAACTAAAATAACCAATGGATATTATCATTCAATAGCACTAATGTCAGACGGCAATTTGTATGGATGGGGAAGGAATGACAACGGAGGCTCTGTAGGGAATGGGTCTTCTATTAATGTTAATTTTCCTGTTCCAGTTAGTACAGCTGGCACCCCAATGGCCGGTAAAATAATTAAAGATGTAGCCGCTAACGGCTATCACAGTCTTGCACTAGACACTGATGGGGGATTGTATAGTTGGGGTGCTGGTTCATCTGGGCAAATGGGAGATGGATCAAAAGTAAGTCGCAATAAACCAGTAGCTGTTAATGTAGCGGGAACGCCACTAGAGGGAAAAACTAATACCATAACACAGTTAGCTGTTGGTGAATTCAATAGTATGGTGTTAACTTCAGATGGTAAAGTTTATTCTTGGGGCAGAGGCACTAATGGAGTATTAGGAAATGGAACTTTGGTAGATATGAGCACACCCGTTCCAGTAGAAGTAGCTACTACGGGCACTCCAATGGCGGGAAAAACAATAGTACAAATTGCATTATCGGGAACTAATGCCTACGCATTAGATAGTTTAGGCGCTGTTTATTCTTGGGGATGTACACTAGGAGGGGCGTTGGGTAATGGGACAGAAACTAATACGACAGTGTCTACGTCTTGCCCGGCCGGATTATCTACTAAACCTGTTGCAGTTACGACTACTAGTACGCCAATGGCCGGAAAAGTTATAGTAGAAATTGGTGCAGGCTCCAGTTTTGCCATAGCACGTACACAAGCGGGTGAAACTTATGGATGGGGTTCAAATGGTTCAAGTAGATTAGGTGATGGAACGACAGCAAATAGATCGTTGCCGATTCGTATACCTGTATGGTTGCAAAAATTGGCTGTAGGATATACAATGACGGCGGGGTTGGGAACAGATGGATATTTGTATTCATGGGGGGCTAACAATTACTACCAACAAGCCAATGGGACAACAGCTAATGTAACAACACCAACGGCACGCGCTCCATTTACTGCTAGAGCTATAGATAAAATATCAACAGGGGCGTATAATGTTTTTGTATTAGATTATGGGAAGAACTTGTATGGCTGGGGGTATAATACATATGGCGATTTTGGCATTGGTAACACCGTGACGCCACAACAAACACCCCGTCCTTTAACGCGTATCCAGTATGACAATGTCTGGTAGGGCGCAGATGTGATAAAATTGTATTTATGACAAAATGTCTTAACGGAAAAGATTTAGCAGATTTCATTAAAGCACGACAAGCCTCTCAGGTTAGGTCTTTGCGTCAATCTAAAAAAATCATTCCTAAACTAACAATTTTTATAAATAATAATGATCCTGTTATTGACACCTATGTGCGACTCAAGCAGCTTTATGGTGCAGATATTGGTGTAGAGGTAGAGATTAAGCGCTGTCTTTTTTCTACCGAAGATTTAATTAAAGAAATTAAAAACTCTAATTTAGATCCGAATACGCACGGCATCATCGTGCAGCTTCCTGCTAGGGATATTGCTTCTACGGACGAAGTATTATCAGCGGTAGCACCTAAAAAAGATGTTGATGGACTATCTGGAAAAAGCTCGTTTGATTCGGCGACAGCTACGGCCATAAACTGGCTTCTAACTGGCTATAATATAGATTTAAAAAACAAAAAAATTGCTATTGTTGGTGCTGGACGTTTAGTTGGCGCGCCACTTTACAAAATGTGGAGTAATTCAAATTTGAATGTTTTTCAATATACCAAGGCTACTACGAATTTAGGCGATGAGCTAAAAGACAAAGACTTAATCGTCTCTGGTGTTGGAGTGCCCGGTTTAATAAAAGAAGATATGGTAAAAAATGGCGCTGTTATTGTAGATGCTGGTTCTGCCTCTGAAAAGGGTGTGATAGTAGGGGACGTGGCGCAAAATGTACGCGAAAGAGAAGATATTATTATAACCCCAGTAAAAGGTGGGGTTGGGCCATTAACTATTGCTTCACTATTTGACAATGTTATTCAAGCGGCTAGCTTTTCTAGTGACGCAAAAAATAGCCGCTAAGTATTTCTTTAAGCGCCAAGAACTTCTTTGACTTTTTTAACGACCTGACTTGGGGTAAGGTTTGCCTTAACAATGTAACTACTAATATTTAAACTAGCTAAATCTTTTGGGGCCTCTTCTTCTCCAAGGTTTGTAAGAATAATTACAGGAGTTTCTTGAGCGTTATCAAGCTTGCGAATTTTTTTGAGCGCTTCGGCGCCGTTCATAACGGGCATTTGAATATCTAGAAGAATAATATCTGGTGAAAAATCTTTAACCAAAGCAATACCATTTTCGCCGTTAGTAGCTAATTTCACATCAAAGCCTTCAGACTCAAATTTCATGCGATACATTTGGCTGATAACTGTATTGTCTTCAATTAAAGCTATTTTAGTCATAATCTTATAGTACCATATTTATTTAACAAAAGTTTGAATTAATACAATAACGAGCCATATTATTAGAGCAATAACACCTGCGGCGATTGCAATTGGACGAACTCGTTTTTTGTTGTCGTGCCACCACTGCTTTGGTTTAGAGCGATTAACTGCTTCTACTTTGATAATGGTTGGTTGTGCTTTTGAGGCATTCGAGCCGGAATAGGGTTTGTTGCGTTTTTTAGATTTCTTTGCCATACCTCTATTGTACCTTTTTATGAAAAAATGGGCAAAATGAAAACCCCGCCTTGTAGTAAAGCGGGGTTTCCTGCTGAAGCCTGAACTTCATTCTTATATGATATGAGCGGTCAGACTCTAGCCTAGTGCGCGACGACTAATAATGTAGTAGCTTGCACTTCCAATTAACGCACCCAAGCCAACAATGCTTGCGATTACATCGCTAACACCAGTTCGTGGCAACTCAGTTGGAGTTGTTGGAGTTGTTGGAGTGGTAGGTGTTGTAGGAGGGGTGACGGGTGGGGTAGGAGTTTTTGGAACTTCTACAGTTGCATCGTCACAGTCATCTGGGCTACCAGGAATAGTTGGAGTATCTACACAAGCTGTGTTCTTGATATTTCCTTCTACTTCTTTTGTAACCTCTGCCTTGATGTTAAATGTTTCGCTTTGACCAACTTTTAGGCTACTAATTGTATATGACCATTGGTTGTCGGTAATTGTACCTTTATCAGCGGAAATAAACTTCACATTAGTTGGTGCTTTATCGGTAACTTTAGCATCTTTTAGATCTACTTCACCAGTGTTGGTAACTTTTACTTGATAAGTGAAAGGTTTGCCAACTTCAACTTTGTCATGTTCTTTGTCGTTAACTGTCTTTTCAATTTTAATTGCAGGAGTCTTTTCCTTTACAACTTCAAATTCTTTTTTACAGCCTTCGCTTGTTACAGTTTTGTCAGAATTCTTAACGGTAGCTGTTACGTATGATTGAACAGTATACTTACCAACAGTATTTGTTGCAAACTCTTTATTGGTGCCACGATAAACTTCTTTACCGTTAGCATCTTTTACTACATAAGTAATGTGCTTTAAAGTTGCATTTTCGATGGTGTATTTAGTGTCAAACTTGAACTTCGTTCGTTCTAGCTTTGTAACTGTTAATGCGTCACAAGTGACGATTGCTTCTGGCTCAGGCGCACATTCTTTATTGATAGTGACCGTTGCGGTATCGCGTTTTGTGCCGTTATTGGTATTAGCAAACGCATTATTTACCAGTTCATTCTTGCCACATTTAAGTGCTTTTTCGTCAA
>JAGOZV010000031.1:0-2721 GCA_018064165.1 Candidatus Saccharimonadota bacterium | reverse complement strand
TTGTCCCATGTAAATGTTGCTCTATCGCTTGGACCCCATGCATTAAGTGCTGCTGGTACGATTACGGCCGCCAATAAGGCAGCAGTAAGAACAGCATAGCGCTTAGGCATAGACCTAAGTTTGTTAAATATTTTACGCATATTGTTTCCTTTCAATTAGCAAATCTCGCATGATTGCCAATTTCGTTATTATTAATAAATTATCTAAGTATATTAAAATTTAAAGTAATACTTTTTTGATTGGTGCGTTAATAAATTGTTAAAGGACGTTCCAATTAGACTATAATTTACTATACTAATTTTAAAGTTTGATGATCCGCCAGAGAGGATCATCGTTAATTCCTCAACGAGATCTACTCTCTGGCGCACCGAGCTAGGCTCGGATGTTGAGTACTTGAATAATTAGTCGGGAGGAGCCACGATTTCCGTGTTGTCGCTTCCCGCGTCAGGAACCGTTGGAGTACCGCCACTTGGGGTGGTGCCAGAGGTTCCCTTGTCAACGGTGACTCCTCCTGTGGGCGGAACAGGCTTCGTGAGATCATTGTTCTCAGAAGATGTTCCTCCAGTGGAAGGCGCCTGTACCGTTGGTGGTGCAACGGACCCCGGCTTCGTAGATGGATTGGCTGGCCTAGCTGGTTGCCAGGTAGTGCCTCCGTCGTTTGAAGTCGATGGACCTGTTGGCGTCTTTGTCTCGGCGCCACCACCAGATGTGTCTCCCCAGAAACCATGTTGGCTTTCTGGATTTGCATTCCCCTTGCCGACAGTAGTCGGCGGTGGGGGATTGTCCGTCTCACCGGGAGGAATCTTGTTAACAAGATCACCGTTAGGCGAGAAAGTCCAGTTACCGCAACGGTTGAGTATATAAATATACTTGCCGTCTATTCCTGTCAGTCTCACTCCGGAAACGTCATCTCCCCAAATACCTGCAGATGTGGCAACGACAAGACGATTGTTCGTAGAATCAAACCCGCTATTAACCAATCCTTGAGGGACTGCATCAACAGTTTCGTATGATTCTACGAAGGAGCTGTAGACTCCGGTCATCTTGTAGTAGAGGGCTTGGCCCTCTACTGACAAGCATTTGCCGTCAGGAGTAATCAGTTGACTCGCATCGACGCTTTGGCCTGCGGTGGTTGCGGCTGCAACCAGAAAACGAACGTTGCGGCCAAGCTCTTTTTCGAAGAGAATATTTACTTCTTGTGAAATAAATGCACCTCTTTGATCAAGAGGAAGGTCTTTCGCTTCGGCCTTTATGTCAAGTACGTCATTACCCCATCCGTCACTAATCTTAGTGTCGAGAGGCATTGCAGTTTGTCGAAACATCTGCGGACAATCGTCTGTACCGACATCTTCTGATGACTGAGACGACTGAGCTTCCTGGGTGGTCTCGGTAATGACGATAGCCGGTGGCGAAGAGAAGTATCCCCAAAGTGTCGACACCAGCAAAACAGCTAGCGTTGCCGAAATAGACACGACGACGTACAGGGTTGGCTCTATGTATCTGCGAAAAACAAATACATATGGAATCATCGACAGGATGCCGATGATAAGTCCGATAACCCAGTGTCCTTCCAAGAGGCCAAAAAGAATGGCAAAAACGGCAAACAAGAACCAAGAAGTCCAGACATATCTGGCGACCTTCTCTTGGTCTGGCCTCAATACCAGACTCTGGTTGCTCTCATCAGTTTCCTCTTTTTTGAAGGGCTTAAGCCCCACATTGTACGCTTTAATGGCATACAGGACAGAAAAAACCACAGAGATGATTGCGATTGCTGCGATTATGAACAACATTTTTCTTCTCCTTTCCCCTTTCAGGGAGATTGTAAAACTACTCCCTAAGGTTGGAGCAGTACTCAGCCTACGTGCATTATAGGCTAAGTACTGCCCCCGCCTTTATTTGAGAAAGAAGAGTTGTGCTATATTCGCTTTTAACTATTCAAGTACTTTTTTGCTGCAAATGCAGCCCAAAATAGCCGTATTTCTGTTTGTCCAGCTAAAATGGGCTACATTCGCAAACTATTAGTACCATAAATTATAGCCTAATTGTTAATGTTCTTCTCTGTTGGCAACTTCCACCTCACCTAACAAGGGAATTACTCCAATATTATCATAAAAACTTTAAAATGTCAATACATTACACAATAAAATAAACATAAACACAATAAAAGTTTAGTTAAAATGGTTTTAATGCTATAATAAGTGAGTGCCAAAAGGGCAAATTATGATAAAAAACACGATTAAAGGCCTTAAATTTTCCTGGCTATATGTAGGTATGGCACTTTTTGTGTTGGTTTTTTTTCTTTCACTAATTTTTAACGCAAAGGTGCGAAGTACCGATAATTCTAACGATAAAAACAAACTAGTAAACATCTACGACAGAGGCGTAAAAACCTCGGTTATCTCGGACGGTGCGAAAGTTAAAGACGCAATTGAAAAATCTGGAATAATTTTGAACGAACATGACAGAGTAGAGCCTGGCTTAGATTCTGAGATTTCAAATGTGGAGTATAACGTTAATGTGTATCGAGCCCACCCAGTTGTCATAGTAGAGGATAGCCTTAAAAAGCCTGTGGTTTCATCTTATCAAACAGGTAACGAAATCGTTAAAGAGGCGGGCATAAATTTGCGTGACGAAGATACTGTAGAACTTCAAAAAGCTAATGAGTTAACAGACGGTGCAGGCTTGAAGGCTATTATTAAACGCGCAACACCAATTAATTTA
>JAGOZV010000030.1 GCA_018064165.1 Candidatus Saccharimonadota bacterium | reverse complement strand
GGAGCTAACACGTAATGCGTATTTTTTTCCACCAAGATTAATTTTAAAACGACCATCTTGCGGAACACGCCTTTCATCAATTTTTAAATTTGCTAAAATTTTAATGCGACTAACCAATGGAAATTGCACATTTTTTGGTAAACGGTTAACTTCGCGCAACACGCCATCTATGCGATAACGAATTTGAATAAATTCTTCGCGAGGTTCAATGTGAATATCGCTGGCGCTAGAACGAATGGCGTATTCCAGTAAAAGATTTAAAGTTTTTGCAATTGGTGAATTTTCGTCAACTTCTTCGTCTGTGACTTGATTTTCTGTATTCTCGGCTCTTTGAATATCAATAACATCATCTAGCTCTTTGTCTACGTTAGCGCGATACGCACCCAAGGCGTTTAAGATGTGACTAGTTGGAGCAATGTAAACTTTTGCTGGTTTACCAAGAACTTTTTCTATAAAGCTAATAGCCACAACATCGTCTGGATCGTCCATGGCTAAATGATAATTTCCGTCGTCGTCTATTTTGAATAGAATAGCTTTGTACTGTTGAGCTGCTTGTTCGGGGATAATGGAAAGTGTGTCAAAGGGTATTTTGCTTGGATCGAGATTGGTATACGGAGTGCCACTGTAATTTGAAAAAGCTTTAGCTAAAGCAATATCATCTATTGTGCCTCGCTGTAAAGCTAGCTCTTGAATAGATACATCTAATTTAGCAGCTTCTTCTGTTAAAGCTTGAATTTGCTCTTCAGTAGCCACACCACTGCGTACGAGCACCTTTTTTATGGTTTCGTCTGAAATACGCATACTGTAACTCTATTATAATCCATCGTGGTATAATTGACCATAATGAAAATGGTTAGTTTGTCGGAAAAAGATCAAATATCTCTTGGTGAGCAAATAGGAGCTTTATTAAAAGGCGGAGAATTTATTGAGCTTAACGGAGATATTGGTAGTGGCAAAACAACTTTCGTGAAGGGTTTAGCGAAAGGCTTAAAAATATTAGATGAGGTGCAAAGCCCTAGTTTTACTATCAGTCGTTTTTACGAAGGAAGGCGCGGCATCTTTCTTCATCATTATGATTTTTATAGATTAGATGATCCAGGAATAATGAGAAATGATTTAAACGAGGCTGCCTCTGAAAGTGATAGTGTGGTTGCTGTGGAATGGTCTGGCGTCGTTGAAGGTTTCTTGCCCGTTAAGAGAATAAAAATTGAAATTATTCATCTTGAAGAGGGCCGCGAAATTGAGTTAAGTGGACTAGACGATTTTCCCTATATAAAAGAAGGATTAACCAAATGAGAATGTTTTTAGACACCAGTACGCCAATAACGAAACTAATTTTAACCAAGAATGATGAAAAAAATTGTTATGAATGGGAGAGCGGAAGAGACTTATCTAAAGGGCTGCTTTCTTTCATGAAGGAAAAATTGAATTTGCATGAAAATGATTTTACCGACTTGAGTGGCTTGGGTGTGTATAAGGGGCCCGGTAGTTTTACGGGATTAAGAATAGGCATAACCGTAATGAATACGTTAGCAGACTCTTTGGGTATCCCAATTGTTGGCGAAACTGGCGAAAACTGGCTTGATGCTGCACAAAAAAGATTAGACAACACTGAAAATGATAAGATAATTTTGCCCCATTACGGTGCAGAAGCACACATAACGGTCCCAAGAAAATAATTGTTTTAAATTGTGCTTGCATGTTGCATTTTTTACCACTACAATAGAACTAAGTTAAAAAATACTTTTAACTTTAGATTAATTAATTTTTGATATATTTAACTACCCTGTAATCAATTTTATGCTAAGACGAACACTTAGCCAGTTGTAGTTAAGGAAGGAAAAACTATGGAGATAATTTTAGCCGCCATTGGTATAATTGCTGGTGTTGGTGGAACATTAGCTTACGAAAAAACAAGGAACAATAAAGGAAAAGCTAAAAGCGATCAAATGATTGCTAGCGCAAAAACTAAAGCAAGCGATATATTAGTTAAAGCCAAAGAAGAATCACTAAAAATTGCAAACGAAACTAAAAAAGAAGAAACAGAGCGCAGAAAAGATTGGCAAAAAACTGATAATCGTCTTGCCGAACGAGAAACTAATCTTGATAAAAAATTTGATGAAATTGATAAAAGAAATGAATCTTTACGCAAGCAAGAAGATGATGTAGAAGGTCTAAAAAACGAAATTCGTGACATTCGTGGTCGTCAACAAGAGAAATTAGAAAAAATCGCACGTCTTTCTAAAAAAGATGCCGTAGATAAGTTATTGCAAATGACAGAACGCGATATTAAGCAAGACTTAGTTGGTTTAGTAAGTAAACTACAAAAAGACGCAGAAGAAACAGCCGAAGAGAAGGCTCAGATGATTTTAGTAACTGCAATGGAACGAATGTCGTCCGAGGTTACGGCCGAAAGAACAGTTACTGCCTTAAAATTAACAGACGATGAAATGAAAGGCCGTATCATTGGTAAAGAGGGCCGTAATATTCAGGCACTGCAACGTGCAACTGGTGTAGATATTCTAGTAGATGATACCCCAGGCATGATAGTACTTAGCTCTTTCGATCCTATTCGCAGGCAAGTAGCCCGGTTAACACTTGAAATGCTAATGAAGGACGGTCGTATTCACCCAGGACGTATTGAAGAGGTCGTTGAAAAAGCACAAAAAGCTATTGACAAAGAAGTCATTCGTGCCGGCGAAGACGCAGCTAGGGAAGTAGGAGTTGTTGGTTTACCACGAGAGCTAATTCAACTGGTTGGTGAACTTAAGTATCGAACAAGCTATGGCCAAAATGTTCTTCTTCATAGCGTAGAAATGGCGCATATTGCTGGTCAAATTGCTGAAGAAATTGGCGCAGATGTACGTATTGCCAAGACGGCAACTTTACTACACGACATGGGCAAAGCTGTTACGCACAAAATCGAAGGCAAGCATCATATTATAGGAGCAGAGTTGATTCGCAAATATGGGCTAGATGAGCGAATTGCACACGCGGTAGAAGCTCACCACGACGATGTTGAGCCAACAACGCCAGAGGCTATTATTGTGCGTGTTGTAGACGCCGCCTCGGCTGCTCGTCCTGGTGCAAGAAATATTAGTGCAGAAAACTTTGCAGATAGAATGAGAGAATTGGAAAATATAGCTACCAACTTCCCAGGCATAGACAAGGCCTACGCAATTAGCGCCGGACGAGAAATCCGCGTAATTGTTAGCCCTAAAGATGTCGACGATTTGAATGCTATTAAATTAGCGCGTGATATTGCCACAAAAATTGAAAGTACTATGCAGTATCCTGGCACAATTAAGGTAAATGTTATTCGCGAAACTCGAGCCATTGAGTTTGCTAAATAGCTACAACAACAAGAAAATTAAGTGTAGTAAAAATAACCTAAGCATTATGTGACAACCATCACATAATGCTGGTTTTTTATATTGACGCGCTACATATAAGGTCTTATTATGGTA
This sequence comes from Candidatus Saccharimonadota bacterium, assembly GCA_018064165.1. Classification (GTDB taxonomy): domain Bacteria; phylum Patescibacteriota; class Saccharimonadia; order Saccharimonadales; family Saccharimonadaceae; genus JAGOZV01. The sequence goes on along the minus strand of JAGOZV010000030.1, from coordinate 3,268 downwards.
TTAATACGCTATATATAGCGTTATTAAAATAAAATAAATCCAATAAATTAGGAGGGGTATGTATTCGTCAATTAAAAAACGCAACGATGTTGTGGTTAAGTTCAATGCGCAAAAAATTGAAGTCGCTTTAACTAAAGCTGGTGAAGCAACTGGTGAATATGATAAAAAAGTTGCAAAAGAATTGGCGACAAAAGTAATTGCTCGTGCAGAAAAAACCATTAAAAATGAAGTCCCAAGTGTTGAGGAAATCCAAGATATTGCGGAAGATATTTTACTGGCTTCTAAATACAAAAAAACGGCAAAAGCTTACATTATTTACCGTGACCAACACGATAAAATGCGCCGCATTTCTATAGATAGCCATATTGATTTAATCGATTCTTACTTGGGTGATTTAGATTGGCTTATTAAAGAAAATAGTAACATGGGTTATTCTTTGCAGGGGTTAAACAACTATGTTTCTTCGGCTGTAACTAAAGATTATTGGCTAGATAAAGTATACGCAAGAGAAATTGGTGATGCGCACCGGTCTGGTGATTTGCATGTGCATGATTTAAACCTTCTTTCGGTTTATTGCGTTGGTTGGGACCTTTTAGATCTACTACGCGAAGGTTTTACGGGTGTTCCGGGAAAAGTCTCTAGTAAGCCGGCCAAGCATCTTCGCTCGGCTTTAGGTCAGATTGTTAATTTCTTTTACACTCTTCAGGGCGAAGCAGCTGGCGCTCAGGCATTTAGCAACTTTGACACACTGCTTGCTCCGTTTATACGTGCCGATGGCTTAGAATATAAGGCAGTTAAGCAAGCTTTGCAGGAATTCGTGTTCAACGTGAACGTGCCAACGCGAGTTGGTTTTCAAACGCCCTTCACTAACATTACGCTAGATTTAAACGTGCCAGAATACTTAGCAGGCAATCCTGTGATTATTGGCGGTAAAATGCAAGAAACAAATTATGGCGACTATCAAGAAGAAATGAACATGTTCAACAAAGCCCTTCTTGAAGTGTTGGTAGAGGGTGACTCAACTGGACGCGTATTTACTTTCCCAATTCCTACGTATAATATAACTAAAGATTTTGATTGGGATAACCCAGTAATTGAAGATTTGTGGAAAGCAACCGCAAAGTATGGTATTCCATATTTCAGTAATTTTATTAATAGTGACATGGATCCAGGCGATGCCCGTTCTATGTGTTGTCGTTTGCGAATCGATAATAGAAAGTTAGAGTATCGTGGTGGTGGCCTATTTGGCTCAAACCCTATGACTGGTTCGATTGGCGTTGTAACTTTGAATTTGCCACGACTTGCAATGAAATCTAAAAACAAAAAAGAATTTTACGCAGGTTTAGACCATTTAATGAAATTAGCCAAAGAAAGTTTAGAAGTTAAGCGCAAAACGCTTGAACGATTAACAGACGCTAACCTCTATCCATATACAAAATATTATTTGCGCACTATTAAGCAGTCTACAGGCAAATATTGGACCAATCATTTTTCGACAATTGGGTTGGTTGGCACAAACGAAGCCTGCTTAAATTTACTGGGCAAGGACATTGGCTCTGAAGAGGGAAAGAAGTTTGCCGAGGATGTATTAGACCATATGCGTGATAAAATGATTGATTTTCAAGAAGAAACGGGTAATAACTATAATCTTGAAGCAACTCCTGCGGAAGGAACTACCTACCGTTTGGCTCAAATTGATCAAAAAGACTTTGACGATGCGCATTTTGCAAATGGAATTGGCAAGGAGCCCGTAGCGCCATTCTATACTAACTCTACACATCTTCCTGTAAACTATACCGATGATTTATATGAGCTGTTAGACCTACAAGATAATTTGCAGACAAAATATACTGGTGGGACTGTTGTTCACTTTTTCCTTGGTGAGCAGGTAAGCGACCCTTCCTTAATTAAAAAACTTGTTAAAAATATCTGTGAAAATTACAGTTTGCCATACTTCACTTTTAGTCCAAGCTTTTCGGTTTGTAAAAACCATGGTTATTTAAGTGGAGAACACGAATTTTGCCCTAAGTGTGAAGAAAATTGTGAAATTTATTCACGAGTTGTTGGATTCTTAACGCCAACTCATCGCTGGAACAACGGAAAACAGGCAGAGTTTGCGATGCGTAAACATTACGAAAAAGCAGTAAAATGAAAATAGGTGGTATTCAAAAGCTATCGCTAGTTGACTACCCCGGAAAAACAAGTGCGGCAATATTCACAATTGGCTGTAATATGCGATGTGGGTATTGCCACAACCCAGAGTTAGTTTTGCCTGAACGCTATGCCGACGCCATTCCAGAAAATGACATTCTTGATTTCTTGAAGATGCGCATTGGCAAGTTAGAAGGCGTGGTAATTAGCGGCGGAGAGCCAACCATGCACAAGGACCTACCTAGCTTTTTTGCTAAAGTTAAAGAACTTGGTTTTCACACAAAATTAGACAGTAATGGAACTCATCCACAAATGATAAAAGAACTAATTTCTAATAATTTAGTTGACTACATTGCAATGGATATTAAGGGGCCGTTAGAAAATTACCAAAAAATAGTCGCATATCCAGTAGACGTTAATGCTGTCCAAGAAAGCATAGATATTATTATTGCTTCAAATATTGAAAGAGAATTTCGTACAACAGTTGTTAAATCGCAAATCTATTTTGATCCACAAAGAAATGATGATTTTGACAAAATCGGAATGTTGATAAAGGGACAGCCTAGGTTCGCCTTGCAAAAATTTCGTGCAGGAAGAACTTTGAATCCACGTTTTGAGCGCGAAACCACCTACACAGATGAAGAATTTGAGCTTATTAAAGATAAAATGAAAAAATACGTTAATTTATGTGTAGTGCATTAAGGTTTGTAAGATGGGAAATAAATTAATTGCAACAGTTGTAGGAGTTTTAAAGCAAACGCCAGATGTTTTGTCTATTAATTTTTTAGTAAATGGCAAGCCGTTGCCGGCAGAAGCTGGTCAATACATTTCCGTATATTTTGACGATACGAATGTTACAGAGGGAAAAGCGTATAGCTTATCGAGTTGTCCAGGCGATGAAAACTCACAAATTACAGTAAAAAGAGTTGGACTTTTTTCTAATAAAATCTGCAATTTAAAAGTGGGCGATACGTTTGAAATAAGTCCGCCCTATGGATTTTTTGACGCATTTATTAATCAGCCAGCCATTTTTATTGGTTGTGGTGTTGGCATTTCCCCCCTATTTAGCATTATTAGAAACGAAATAAATAACGGCGGAAATAGGCCTATGGAGCTT
>JAGOZV010000029.1 GCA_018064165.1 Candidatus Saccharimonadota bacterium | reverse complement strand
GTAAAAAGACTTGGACTTTTTTCTAATAAAATCTGCAATTTAAAAGTGGGCGATACGTTTGAAATAAGTCCACCATATGGATTTTTTGACGCATTTATTAATCAGCCAGCCATTTTTATTGGTTGTGGTGTTGGCATTTCCCCCCTATTTAGCATTATTAGAAACGAAATAAATAACGGCGGAAATAGGCCTATGGAGCTTTATTATAGTAACAAAACGAATGACGATATTATTTTTTCTGAGCAGCTTCTTGAAATGTCTGAGCGCAAAAATTTATCCGTAAACTTTTATGTAACTCGCGAGCCAAAAAGTATATATTACAGAAAAAGATTTACGGTTAAAGATTTAAAAAATGTTACAGAAAATACTTGTTTTTACATTTGCGGCACAACAGAATTTACGCGTTCTATTTGGCGACAGCTTGTAGAGTCTGGTGTAAGTGAGAAAAACATTTCTGTTGAAGTATTTTTTGGAGCTAACAATGGAGAGTAATTCCGATAGCTTGAAGCAGGTGCCCGTAGAATCCGTAGAATCTATAGACTCCGTGGAACTGTTAGAAGATATCGCCACTGAAATAGAAAATGGTCCGCCCAAAAACCCTGCTTTTTATGCAGAAGTTGGGCGAATCGCATGTGCGGGTTGTTCGTTTTTGAAAATATGTAAATCTGAAGAGCTAGATAATTTCGTTTCATTTGAAGAAGATGAGGCAGAATATTCGATGCCTGAAAAAAAGCTAGTGCAAGAAATTGAAGATAACGTAAAGGCTGATGTAAAATTTAAAACTGATACAGAATTTAAAATTGATACGATAATAAAAGCTGACATGAAAAATAGGGATGATGTGAAAACTAAGAATGATGTGAAAGCAAAAAATGATGCGGAAAATGAGGTCCACACAGAAACTGTTCAGGCAGAAATCAAAGTTGATATATTAAAACAGCCAGAGCCAAATTATGTTGAAAGAAAAAGTAAAAATAAGAAAAAGCTAATTGTTGAAGAAAAAACTACAAAGATAGTCGAACCGGTTGTTGAAAAAATAATTACAAAAAAAATGGAACAGCCTGCAATAAAGAGTAAAGTCGTGGAAATTATTCCGCGAGTTGTTAAGGTTAAAAATAATATTGCTCAAGAAGTAGTCAACGAAGGCAAAATTATAGAACCGTTAGTGCCTGTTAGTGTCCAAGGTTTATTGAAAAATACGGAACCAATGGAACTCGAGAAATCAATAAAATCAATAAATTCTAGAAAAAAAATAGAAATGATAGCTAAAAATGAAACACAAAGGATAAAACACGTTGCGCTTATTGAAAAATTTGAAGTAATTAAAAATGAAATTAAACCAAAAGCAAAAGCTCAAGCTAGGCCATCAGCAAGATCAATGATAAATCCGATGATAAGGCCAAAAGTGAAATACGCAATAGAACATACAAAAAAACCTGAAAAGCCAACATTCAGAGAATTATTATTTGACGATAGTGTAGAGGTGATTACGACAAAAGGTTTTTTGAGAACTCCAAAAAAAGAGGCTGTGATAAAGAAAGAGCCTCGAACAAAAAAAGAGCCCGAGATTGTTATTACGCAGAAAGCTAAAAATAAGGCTGTAGAAGAGAACACGTCTAGATCGACTGAAGATTGCAAAAAAGAAATCGTCAACGTTTTCAGCGAGACGGAAGAAACCTCGAACTCAGGCGACTTAAATATAGAGATGGCAGTTGATGAGTGTAAATTACCAGAAAACATTAATTATTTTACGGAGAAGACCGACGAAAATATTGTTGGCGAGAATGTCCAAGCTGAAGAAGTGTGCGCTGAAGAGATTGATACCGAAACGAATAATAAAAAAGAGTACAAACATTTAGACGTTAAGCCACTAGCACAGTCAGACATGGCAAATTTGGGAAAAAATCTTGATGTGTTATTACGACGTGTTTTAGGCGCAATCTCTATTGGCATGTATAATGATATATATGCCCAAAGATTTAACTTTGCGGGCGGCTCAGGCAAAAACTAAAAAACAGTCGTCCAAATCATCACGAATTTTAGCGTTTGACCTTTTAAGAGGTTTCTTCCTGATAGTTATAATACTAAATCACCTTGGATGGTATCCTAGCGGATTCGAGTTGATTACTATTGGAGGGGGCCTTTTTGCCTCTACCGCCGAGGGCTTTTTTTTGTTGTCTGGTATAGTCCTAGGAATCGTTAGGGGGCAAAAATTAATTGACAAACCATTTAAAGTGCCAGCAAAGTTGTTGCTGAAGCGCGCAATTCAGCTTTACATTACCAGTGTTGTTTTAATGCTGATTTTTACTTTTATTGGTTGGGCGTTCTTTATGGACAACCCTGGGCTTAAGCCTGGTATAAGGCCGATTGATCAACCGCTAAGCGAGGTATTGTTTGGTGCATTCACGTTTAATTATATTTACGGATGGGCAGATTTCTTAAGGTTATACAGTATATATATTCTTATTTCACCGTTGGCACTGTGGCTCTTAAGGCAAGGCAAGTGGTATTTAGTGCTTCTAGCGAGCGCATCTGTTTGGTGGTTTGTAGATATAAATAATATTCCACTTTCAAACGAATTGATGATGGTCATTCCGTGGCAGTTTATATTCTTTTCAGGTTTCGTTATTGGTTTCAACTGGGAAAAAATTACCAATCTTTGGCACTCTATCGCAAAAAATTGGCGTAAAATTATTGTTGTCTCGTTGAATACGTTGGCGATTATTACACTTCTATTAAATGTAATTTTAGTGTTAGCGGCGCCGATTTTCCCTCAGTTAAACGAAATTAGAGATGCACTTTCTCCTTATTTTGACAAAGCCACATTACCTTTGCCTCGTCTAGCTTTATTCGCCCTGTGGTTTTGGCTAGGCTTTTGGATTTTTAATCGTTATGAAAAACAAATCACTAAATATTTTGGCTGGATATTAATTCCGTTTGGACAGAACTCATTATATGTGTATACAATACACGCATTCGTTGTCTTTTTTGCTCATTTAATAATGCCAAATCCAAGCGCCTATTGGGCGATTAATTTATTAGGCACATTAGTTGTGCTTGGCTTAGTGTATGCAGCGGTTAAAACAAAATTCCTAATGAAGATTATTCCTCGCTAAGATTTAAAACTATTTAATATTATTAGAAACGTTTTGCGTATATGTTTCTATTAAGTGCTGCTCAAAAACATCGCTTTGCACTAAATGAAAATTACTATTCATAAAAACAGGTTCGTTGTTTTTATCTTTCCAGCTAATAAATATGACGTTTGGCGTAGACACTTCATTGATATTTTGAATTTGTGCTGAACTATTTCGAAGAGGGGCATAACCACCACGGTTAGAAACCTGACCTTCTTTAATAAACTTTAGGTTACAGCCTTGCAAATAAAACCAAGAATCAAGATAGGTGTATTCGTCTTGCGCAACAAACGTTGTATCTTTGTTGCAGCTAAAGCTAGAAAGAGCAATTTTAGTTGCAGGTTTTTGATTCCGCTCAAAATTAAAATTGCCAATAATCGCTAAATTTATAACGCCGCTAGTTAAAATAATTATGGCAGCCGCCCCTGTAAAAAAGCTCAGCTTGGGAGCAAGTTTGTAGCTGCACACAATAATAAAGCCAATCGCCATATAATAGAAAATAGCAAAATGCGCTAAATATCGACTAATGTAAAAGTTATTTGAAGAAAGCGCGTTTGCAAATACTAAAATTAAAAATGGAATAATTGTTATAGCACCAATGAAAAGCAAATTGTTACGTGTTTTGACGTTGCTTTTTTCCCAAAGTTTAACTAGCAGTACTATTAAAGAAATAGCTACGAAAGCAATGAGTGCTGTTTGGACCTCGTTGGTTTGCCAGGCCGATTGGTAAAACATTAAATGAGATATTGAATCGACGCCAGTTGTTAAATTAATAGGTTGACCAATACCAGGTAGCGCTGAATTAACAGTTTGAGAAATAAATGTTGGCATCCATGGAGAGAATAAAATTATTGCTAAAATGTAACTTGAAAACCAAATCTTAATTGGCGTAGCTTTTTTATCTTTCCAGTAGGAAAATGCCAGCCAAATTGCATGCGCCGCCCAAATCAAAGCAGACATATAAAGAGTTAACATTCCTAGGGCAACAATAATTGAATAATAGATCCAAAGAGCTCGTTTTTTTGATTGGGAAGCGAGCAATAATAGTAGGGTGCCACCGGTAACTAAAGTACTTGTTAGCGCGTAAGGGCGAATCTCGTAGCTGTATCTTAATGCAAAAGGCGCTAAAATCAAAAATGGCAAAACTCCTAGTGCAACTTTAACGCCAGCCAACTTTTTAACGATAAAGAAAGTAATTGCAACGGAAGCAGTTGCGAATATAATGCTTAAGAAGCGAAGAGTAAACTCGTTCCACCCAAAAAGACTACCCCATAACTTCAAAATTACATAGTAAAAAGGTGGGTGTGCGTCTACACTAACCAAGCTTATTATTTCTGCAATTGGTTTTTGCGCAACATAAATTGAATATCCTTCGTCAAACCATATGTTTTGACCAATAGCAAGAAGCGATGAAAGTACGGCCACAAACGCCAAAGCAATAAGCAATGTACTTAACCAATGATTAATGAAAAAATTCGTGAAATTCTTTAAAGGTTTCTTTTTTAGCATGATTTAATTATAACATTGTTATTGGACTATTCTTTCTTTACAAAAATGCAAAGATATGATACAATAGGACATATAGATTAAAGGAGAAGTGTCACAATGAGCGAGAAATTCACCGTTATCGAAAGAAATTCTGAAAATAAAGCAAATAGGTCCCCGTTTAGTGTAAAAAGGGTACTTGGAATAGCAGCTACGGCTGCACTAGCTATGGGAACAGTGTCTGGATGTTCTAATGAAGAGAAGATAAATGCAATCCCTGAATCTGCCCCTCAATCAGAAATTGCGGAAGTCGTTGAAACACCGCAGTCCGAAATAGAAGAGGCGCCACAATCAGAGGAAGAGGATGATATTGAAGGTGAAGAGTACGAGCCTTTTGTAAGTGACGCAATTATAAACTATGAGTTAATAGACGGATGGGATGAATTAAGCGAACAGGAGCGAGTTTTTCAAGCAGTAAAATTCTTTGGAGATAATGATATCCATCCTATTGGCTATATAGAGCTCGATGGACTAAAAGAAACACAATCTTTTGGCCAGGCGGTTGTAGATAACTTTATGGCGCGCTATATGCTTGTTCATGGTGTTATGCGAGATCTAACAGATCCTAGGAACCAAGATTTTGCTCTAAAAATGTCTGAAGCGGGACTATTTGATGAAAGACTTGGTTACGAAGAAGATTTTAAAACCTACGAAAACTTTATGAATTTCATGAGTGCAGTCGGTCAATATTCTAATGAAGATAATATGCCTGTGCAATACACTATTGGAAATGTAGACTCTTACTCTGATAAGTATGTCGCCGGAAACGGTTGGGAGGCTATGAGGATTAATAGTATGGGATTGAGCAATTGGTCGCTAGCTTCGGATCCACCCGAGACTTATTTTCAGTCAATGTGGTATTTGCCAGTTGTGCCATATGACGGAGATGGAGCACTGGGAACATTTCCAATGCTAGTGGGTATTGCAGAGCGTCTTGATAGAATAGAATTGCCGTTCAATTATAAGTCTATGACTGGTGACGAGGTACCAGTTACAATTGTCGGCGAATAACCTTAGATCTCTTACATTTCTTGAGATATTACGATAGGTATATTTCATGAAGAAACATGCTCGTTGAGATTTAAATAATAATTAACGAAGGAAGAGTTTTTTTACAATTAAACTTATGCTATTCTATTATATAGAAATGGCTAATAATCTAACTGTATTAAAAACTGTAGTAAAAAAACTAGCAAAACTTGGGGCTCTCGGCGTTATTTTGGCTTTTGTCGTTACATTATCTTTTCAAGATGATGTAAATGCTGCGAGCTGTATGTATAATGCAGATAAAACAACCATAACTTGTGCAGGGGAGGTCTTCACTAAAGAAGGTTCGAACACCTTTTATGGAAAAGCTATTACTTTATCTCCAGGAGCTTACAGTCTTACTGTGTGCGAGGGGGGCGAGAGACCAAATATAGTAGTGAACGATAACGGAACTGGACTATGGCATAAAAATTCCTGGACAACATCTGTAGGAGGAGCCTATACCTGTTTGGTGGATAAAACAGGTACTGCTGTCACGATTGCAACAAAAGAGGCTCAGAACGAAAGTATTATAGGTGATGGAAGAAATCTTGGGTCTGGAGTAGCATTGACCGAAGGAGTGCTAAACCCGGTTGCTCAAAGTTATTGTAGAGCGAAGACGTCTGGATCGACTCCTCCAGGAGCGTCACTTGGAACATCTGGAAACGATTATAATGACTGCATGAGAACATGGTTCCCCGGTATAGCTGGAGCTTGTTGGTGGAAAGCCCTAGAACCGGATGGAAGTGATAGGGGTAAGGACTGGAAAGACCTTTTTTCTGATTGCTTAAGCTCGGGACGAAGTAGCTATATAAACAAGTCTGATGTCAGGGCTGCGGTAGCTGATCTTAGTAAAAAAGACAGAGACGAAATTAGCGCCAGGGGTGAAGCAGCTGCAGGTAGAGCAGAAAGTGAAATCGAAAGGGCAGAAACGAAAGAAGAGTGCGAAACTGCCGGAGGGGAGTGGGATGATAGCGCAGGATGCTCAGATCCAAACGCAACTACATCTTGTGAGATAGAAGGAGGCTTAGGCTATATTATTTGTCCTGTGCTTAGTACTCTCGCATGGGTGGGCGATGCAGCTTATTCTTATATAGAAGAAACGTATTTAATAATGCCAGCAAGTGTATTT
>JAGOZV010000028.1 GCA_018064165.1 Candidatus Saccharimonadota bacterium | reverse complement strand
GGCTAGCAGAAGTGGACCCTTACTCTGCTCTTAACGCCATATTCGGCGCTAAGGACGTAAACGAGAAAAAGGAGTGTCTTAAACGGGCAGAAGGTATTTTGCTAATTTGTCTAGATCTAGCCTTGAATCTAGACATCAGAAAAGAGGTCTCAGAGACGCGCGAATGTCTTGTGCGCCTCTATCTAATTCAGAAAAAGAAGATGGAGGCTCTTGAGCAATTGGCTTGCTTAATCTATGGAGATAGAGGCTCCACAGAAAGAGGACCGATTGCCGACACATACACTTTCGACTTTAGAAAGGGGTTTCTGAAAAATGACAAACGAGCGTAAGGTCATCGACCAAATGGCTGAAGCTCTTGGGGCTCGACCAACAAAGGTCATTGAGCTTTATCAGAGCTGGAGCCAGGCCATCTCTACATGGCCACCTTCAATCCAACTTCAAGCTTCTCAGCTTGTAGGCATTGCCTATAGGCTAGAAAGCGACTATCCTGCGGCCATTAATGCGTTCGAAAACGCATTAATGTTTGCGGATCTATTGGAAGATACCGTGAAGGTTTCTGCCATTTTAAGAGACCAGGCTATGGTCTACCTTAAGATGGCAGAACTAGAGCCAGGCTCAAAGGGTTCTGAAAATTATTTTCAGAGCGCCTATAAATGCCTAGAAGAGAGTTTGCGTCTGCTTGAAAATGAAGGAGCAGACGACGAGTACTATGCAACGAAAGGCTTCATCGGTAGATATTATCTATCGGTGGGAGACAAGGAGAGTGCGCGCCGCCAATTTTCGTCGTGTGACCAGTATTTCAAAGAGAGGTCGCACAACAAAAACTATCAGCTTAACAATCTGATGCTTCTTTTTTCAATAACCTTTTGGCCAATTCGCTGGAAGTTTATGCCCCGACTGGTTATGCTGACCGTAAAAACTGGTCAGCGTCGTCGTTTGCCGCAAATTGTGGCATTGGCAATAGGAGGAAAGAGACTAGAAGAGAAAGCGAGGCGTTTTCGGTAGATTTATAAGAGGTAGTTTTAACTAGAAAACATGTTTTGGTTAGCCAAAACCGCAAAAGGGGTGCGTGCGTAAATGCACCCCACAAACCAATTAACAAAAACAACGGAAAAGATAGTATAATAGTGAATATGGCAAAAAAGAAAAAACGAAACAAGAAAAAACAAGAAAAACAAGCTGTGCATTACGTGCCAGATGGTTTTTGGCGTCAAACATGGGCCGTCTTGTTGATTGTTGTGTCGATTCTTCTAGTTCTGTCTTGGTTTAATACTGGTGGGCCAGTTATATTGTGGGCACACGAAGCTTTAACTTCTTTTATTGGCTTGGCAACTTACGTTTTGCCGGCGTTATTAATTTATCTTGCTTTTGAAATTTTTCGCAATGAATATAATCGTTTGTCTATGGCCGTTAAGGTTGCATCCTTTCTTGAACTAATTTGGCTGGCTGGGTTTTTTGGATTAATTGGCGTTTCTCATCAATCTTCAACAGGGGGTTTTGTTGGCGATATGATTAATAGTGGCGTTCTGCTTCTGGTTAATCCAACGGTGGCCGCTTTCATATACGTAGTTCTAATATTTATTACACTTTTGTATGTTTTAGGAATAACCCTAAGCGATACTTGGGCAGCCGTTTGGGGCTTCTTGCGTCCATCAAGAGAAGAGACATTGCAGTCTGCTAAAGAAGAAAAGGTAAAAAATGGCAAAAAGGCCGAGTTTAAACTAAATGCAGGGGTGCCAATGGTAGATTCATCTGTTGAAGAAACTAAAACGAAGCCAAAACGCTCATCATTAAAAAATAGTACGATTCCAGACAAAGCAGCCGAGGAAAAAGTGGCGCTTGTTACTATTAGCGACCCTAACTGGAAGCCGCCGGCTCTTAGTCTTCTTGAGAAAAAACAATCACCAGCCGATGCGGGAAATGTTGAGCAAAATGCCGAAATTATAAAAGAAACTTTGCATGAATTTAATATTGACGTGGAAATGGAAGGGGCAAATATTGGTCCAAAAGTTACACAATATACACTTCGACCACCAAGTGGCGTGAAGCTAACACGAATTACAGCTCTTGAAACAAACATCGCGCTTAACTTGGCCGCCCAAACTTTGCGCATGGAAGCGCCAATTCCTGGTCAAAAACTTGTAGGAATAGAAGTGCCAAATCGTAAAGCCGCCGACGTACGATTGCATGGCATTCTTTCTAGCGAGCAATGGAAAAAAGCAACAGAGGAAGATGCACTACCTTTCGCAATCGGCAAAGATATATCTGGCAACGCGGTAGTTGCCGATTTAGGCAAAATGCCACACATGTTGATTGCGGGACAAACGGGCTCTGGTAAATCTGTTATGATAAATGCGTTGCTAACAAGTTTGCTGTACAACAACAGCCCAAGTGATATGAAATTAATTTTAGTAGACCCTAAAAGAGTAGAAATGATGCCTTATGCAGATATTCCTCATCTTCTTACAGAGGTTATTACCGAGCCTGAAAAAACAATAAGCGCTTTGAAGTGGTCAGTAAATGAAATGGAGCGACGCTACAGTCTTATGGCAGAGCATAAAGTAAGGGACATAAAATCGTACAATAATAAAATACGTTCTAACAAAATTAAAATTCCTGTAGAAGATGAAAATGGCATACCTCAACGGCATCAAGAGGGAGCGATGCCATATATAATTATCGTCATAGACGAGCTTAGCGATTTAATGATGGCGGCAGCCAGGGATGTAGAAAGTTATATCGTGCGATTAGCTCAAAAGGCTAGGGCGGTTGGTATTCACCTGGTGCTTGCCACTCAGCGCCCATCCGTAGATGTTATTACGGGCCTCATTAAGGCCAATGTGCCGGCACGAATTGCCTTTACGGTAGCTTCGCAAGTAGACAGTCGCACAATTTTAGACCAAATTGGTGCAGAAAAATTACTCGGTCAGGGCGATATGCTGTTTATTACTCCTAGTATGAGTAAGCCAAAGCGTATTCAAGGTGCTTGGGTAACAGATGAAGAAGTGGCAAAGGTTACCGATCATCTTAAAATGCAATCACCGCCGCAATACAATAACGAAGTGGTTAGTTTGCCTGTCCAACTGAATGGAAAAGGCGGGGTTGTTATGGATATAGACAATGGCGATGGCGACGCCATGTTAAATGATGCCATACGAGTGGTTCTTGATATGGGGAAGGCAAGTACAAGCTTGCTACAACGACGTTTGCGTGTGGGTTATGCTCGCGCGGCTCGTATTATGGAAGAAATGGAAGAACGAGGCATTGTTGGGCCACCAGATGGCAGTCGTCCAAGGGAAATTCTTATTTCTAGTTTAGATGAATTGGACGCCGATGATACCGAAGCAGATTCTGAAAATAACATAGAATAGAATTAGTCGTTCATTCTTTTGTGGACAAAACAATTCATTTTTGCTATAATAGTATTGTTATTAACTCAGCTTGCGTCCGAGCGTAAGCATCAACGAGCAATAGTTTTACAGGGAAGGTCTTAACAGCTACCGCCCGTAAATACGAAAGCTCAGGATTCCAAAGGAGGAAATCTATGTCAAAGATGTACGAACTGACAGTTCTAATTCATCCCGATTTAGAGGCAAATCTTGACGATGCGCTTTCTAAAGTCAAAAATATTATTACCGAAGCAGGTGGTAAAATTGAAAAAGAAAATATTTGGGGTAAGAAAAAACTTGCATACCAAATTAATCGCGAAGATTTCGCAGTGTATGTTTATTTTGAAGTAGCACTTCCACCAGAAGCGCCAATTGTAATAAGCAATACATTAAATATTACAGAAGAAGTTCTGCGATATTTGCTAGTTTCAGTAGATCCAAAAAGTGTAAAAGCGGCAGAAGAGACAGAAGAAAAAATTGAAACGGTAGAAACCGAGGAGAAATAAATTATGGCTAAAAGTATTAACCAAGTAACTTTGATGGGTCGTTTAACTCGTGATCCAGAAGTGCGCACAACCCCAAACGGAAAAAACGTTGCAAGTTTTAGTATTGCAGTAGATCGCCAGGGCTCAGATGATCAAGCAGATTTTATTGGCATAACAGCCTGGGAAAAGCTTTCTGATTTAGTGGCTCAATATCTTCACAAGGGTAGCAGAGTGTTAGTACAGGGACGTTTACGTCAAGATACATGGGAAGATAAAGATTCTGGTCAAAAACGTAGTCGCATAGACGTAACCGCTTTTGACGTTACTTTCCTAGATCCACCAAGTGGACGATCCGCAGGAGGCGACAGAACAACTGCTCCTGATTCAGCCAGTCAAGAAGAAATTATTGACGATTCAACAATAAATTTAGACGAAATTCCATTCTAACAAAGGAGAATAATATATATGGTTAAAAGAATGAAAAAAGATGCTCCTGCATATTTTGACTACAAAGATGTTAAAACTTTACAACGATTTATAAATATTTATGGTCAAATTGAACCAATTTCTAGAACCGGTTTAAGTGCAAAACAACAGCGTCAACTAGCAACTGCAATTAAGCGCGCAAGACATTTAGCATTGTTGCCATTTGTTGCCCAAGGGTAGGTAGTTTATGTATCAACCCACAGATTTAAAAAAAGGCACCGTCATACAATTTGACGGTAAGCCTTTTAGAGTAATAGAATATGGCCAAAAGGTTATGGGGCGCGGTGGAAGTATTGTTAACGTACGGCTCAAAAATTTAATAGACGGCAGTGTAATACCTAAAACCTACAAAGGTCAAGACAAAATTGAACCTGCAGAGGTTACTAATCAAACGGCCCAGTATTTATATAACGATGGTTCTAATTATTTCTTCATGGATCCTGTTAGCTTTGAACAATACGAATTGCCAACAGATGTTATGGGCGAGACGGTTAACTTCTTAAAAGAAAGTGATGAAATAACATTACAGTTTTTTGATGGACGAGTTATTAATGTAGAACTACCAAAAAATTTGTATCTAGAAGTGACTTATACCGAAAATGTCGTCAAGGGCGACACAACAAGTAATGTGCAAAAAGATGCCACACTAGAAACCGGATTTGTTGTAAAAGTGCCAGCATTTATTAAAACAGGCGATATTATAAGTGTAGATACGGCCACTGGCGAATATCGCGAACGAAAGAAAGATTAGCTCTGTGGACGGCGCTAATGTAACGCCACAAAATGTTAAAAAACGCCTTGATCAAGAAATGGTCAAGCTAGGTTTAGTGCGTAGTCGCTCTCAGGCAGAAAGTTTCATTAAGCTTGGCAAAGTTTTAGTCAACGGTAAGACTATTACTAGGCCAGGCTATTTTGTTAGGCTCAATGATAATATTACACTAGAAGTTTCAGAGCAATATGTTAGTAGGGCAGGAATGAAGCTAGCAAGCGTGTCAGATTTTTTAAAAATTAATTTCAAAGGTAAAACCGTGTTAGACGTGGGCTCTAGTACTGGGGGTTTTACGGATTATGCGTTAAAACATGGCGCTTTAAAAGTATACGCAGTAGATGTTGGTACAAACCAGCTTCATCCTTCTTTAAGGAGCGACGAGCGAATTAGTCTACATGAAAAAACTGACATTAGAGGTTTCAAATTGCCACCAAAAGAAATAATCGACATAATATTAATAGACGTATCGTTTATTAGTGTTAGGGAAATACTGCCATACATTGAAGAAAATTTAATGGCTTCAAAAACGCAAATCGTAGTTATGCTTAAGCCTCAGTTTGAAGCGGGTCATGAAATAACTCATAAAGGTGTTATAAAAAATGAAGCAGCTAGACGCAAAGTTCTACGGGATTTTGAAAATTGGGCAAAACAAAAGTTTGTAATTATTGGCAAGCGTGACAGCGACGTTAAGGGTGAAAAAGGGAATACAGAAAGATTCTATTTACTTAAACGTTAAATCTAAATTCAACAACATCATTGGGTTGCATTATGTAATCTTTGCCTTCGGTTCGAACTTTACCGGCATTTTTTGCTGCGATCTCGGACCCCGAAGCTATTAAATCAGCGTAATTAACAACTTGTGCTGCAATAAAGCCACGCTCAAAATCGGTGTGGATAACACCAGCTGCAACTGGAGCTGAAGAGCCTTTTTTGATTGTCCAAGCACGAACTTCTTTTGGACCTGCAGTTAAATAACTCTGTAGGCCTAAAATTTTATAAGCTTCTTGAATTAGTTTTGCTAAGCCAGTTTCTTCTACACCGTACATTTCTAGCATTTCAGTAATTTCTGTATCCGATAAGTTGTTCAAGTCTTGTTCAAAACGGGCATTTATGAATAAAGCAGGTGATGGAGCTACTAGGCCACGTAGCTCGGCTTGTTTTTCGGTGTTAGACAAATCTTCTTCATCTAAATTAAATACATAAATAATAGGCTTTGCTGTAAGTAAATGAAGATCGGCAATAATTTCTTGATTCACATTTTGTATGTGAGCGATAGTATTGCCAGCCCGTAGTTCGCCCAGCAAGGAGTTTAAATGATCTAGGGACTTTTTTGCATTTGGGTTGGCTTTTGCTTCTTTGGACAATTTATTTATTCGACTTTCAATAGTTTGAATATCGGCTAAAATTAGCTCAGTATTTATTATTTCTATATCATTACCGGGGTCTACGCGGTTATTTACGTGAACTATATCGTCATTGTCGAACGCTCTGACAACATGAATAATTGCGTCACATTGACGAATATTTGCCAAGAACTTATTACCCAAGCCTTCGCCCTGACTGGCACCCGCTACAAGCCCAGCTATATCTACAAAAGTAACAGTAGCAGGGATGGTTTTTTCGGCATTATACATTTTTTGCAAAACATCCAAGCGATTGTCTGGCACTGGCACAATTCCAGTGTTTGGCTCAATTGTTGCAAAAGGGTAGTTTGCCGCTAGTATATTATTATTTGTTAACGCGTTAAATAGTGTAGATTTGCCAACATTCGGCAAACCAACGATTCCAATAGATAAACTCATAATAATATTATAGGGGAACACCTCACTTTAATAAAGTTTTTGACAGTTTATTTTCTTAATTAGCAACATTAATTTAGGTTATGGTATAATTTA
>JAGOZV010000027.1 GCA_018064165.1 Candidatus Saccharimonadota bacterium | reverse complement strand
CCATAATTTGGCCCATATTTTTTTGGATGTCGTACTCGGTGACCTGATGAGTCCCGTCTGTTTCACAGTTTGTAGATTCATTCATGAGCATTAAAATGCCTTCTTTGGTAGAAATTTCTACCATGCGCTCTAAGTCGAATCGTTTACCGTCTACCGGATCCTCCTCGAAACGCCAGTCGCCAGTGTCTAGCAAAACTCCAAGCGGTGTACGAATAACAACCGCAGCAGAATCTGGAATTGAGTGGTTGACCCTAATTAATTCTATAGAAAAATTGTCGGTAATACGCACATCTTCGTGCTTCTCTGGGTTCAACTCGTGGTAAATAGGCTCGTAAGTTGAATCGGAATCTTCAATATTCTTTTTCAACATAGCAATTGTAAACCTAGTAGCATAAACTGGTGCAGGAATTTTTTCTATTAAATGACGAAAAGCGCCAATGTGGTCTAGGTGGCCATGAGTAACCACTACGGCTTTAATTTTATGCTTATTTTTTTCTAAATAGCTAATATCTGGAACAATATAATTTATGCCAGGATAATCACTACCTGGGAATAACAGTCCCATATCTAATATGATAATCTCGTTATCGTATTCTACGGCCATCATATTTTTGCCAATACCCATTTCGCCCAAACCACCAATTGGAATAATTGTTAGTTTTGGACCATTATATTTTGGCCGGCGCTTTTGATCGGCCAAGCTAAACTGCTTGCCGTCGTAGCCATTATAAACTGATTTATTTACCGGAATGTCTATGACATGTTGACTTGCAATAGCTTTAACATTTTCGCTTGTGCGTTTTTGTGCTCTAAAAACTTCGCCCTTGCGGGTTGTAGCATTATTTAAAACAGTAATATTAGATTTTTTTTGCTTGGCTTTAATTGGCTGTTTTGAAACATCATCAGCCTTAGCCGTAGCGAGTCTTTGTTGACCCATTTTTTTCTCCTTTTGTTTAAAAAATTATTCTAATTTCTATATGAATTTAGTTCTTACTTAAAATACAAGATGGGCTTATTTTATGGTCAGAAATCAGCACTTGCCCTGCATTAGTGTTAATATTGTAGCAAAATATAAAGATTAAGTCAATAAAATTTACTAGATTACCCCTTTTAGACTGACAAAATCATCTTTTAAAATTTGTCGCAATTTGCCGTTATATAGGGCTGCAGCTGGATGATATAAAGGCATAAGGAGCGTTCCGTTTTCTAGCTTCACTAAAGTTCCATGAACTTCGCCAATTTTGCCTCCTGGCAAAAATTGCTCCATGCTGTGCCGTCCCAAAGTTACAATAACGCGTGGATTAATAATTTCAATTTGCTTTAATAAATATGGTAAAAATTCTGCTTTCTCGGCCATACTTGGGTCGCGATTATTTGGCGGTCTATATTTAACAATATTGGTTATGTAAACATCGTTGCGCATTAAATTAATGCTTTTTAACATTTCGTTAAGAAATTTACCCGAGGCGCCAACAAACGGCTCTCCCTGGAGGTCTTCTTGCTTGCCAGGCGCCTCGCCAATGAACACAATTTTTGCATCAGGATCACCAGAGCCAAACACTAGTTGCGTTGACTCTAGTGCCAAATCTGCGCAAATTTTTTTATCTAAAATTTCCTTTTTAAGATTTTCTAGATCATTTATTTTTTTATTGTTCAACATTTTTCATTGTTAAGCTGTAACGACCTCTATCGTCAATTGCCTCTAATCGTACTTTTACCATTTGTCCTTCTTTAAGAACATCGGTAACATTTTCTACACGTTCATTAGAAAGTTGACTAATGTGTAGCATGCCGTCTATTCCTGGCATGAAATTCACAAAAGCCCCGAAGTCTTTGATTGTCACTACTTTACCGGTGTAAATTTTGCCAACTTCTGGCTCTTCTACTAAGCCCTTAATCCATTCTAGTGCTTTTTCTATATTTTCTGTATTTACAGCAGAAACTGTTACTAGCCCGTCATCTTTGATGTCAATTTCAGCGCCAGTTTCAGAGGTAATTTTGTTAATAGTTTCGCCGCCCTTACCAATAATTGCACCAATTTTTTCTGGATTAATTTTAATTTTCTCAATACGAGGCGCGTGTGGGCTAATGTGATTTTTAGGCTCGGTAATAATACTTAGCATATGACTTAAAATGTGTTCACGACCAGATTTAGACTGATCTAAAGCTTTTTCAAGAATATTAACTGGCAGGCCATGAACCTTCATGTCCATTTGTAATGCTGTAATTCCCTTTTCAGTACCAGTAACCTTAAAGTCCATGTCGCCAGCAAAATCTTCTGCATCAGCAATATCGGAAAGAACATATGGGTTGCCGTCATCCATCATTAAGCCCATAGCAATTCCTGAAACTGGACGCTTCAATGGCACACCCGCGTCCATTAGTGCTAATGTAGAACTACATGTCGCCGCCATAGAGGTTGATCCATTCTGACTCATGATTTCGGTGACACTTCTAATTGCATATGGAAATTCTTCTTCAGAAGGGAGAACCGGGACAATGGCACGTTCTGCTAAGTAACCATGGCCAATTTCACGACGACCAGGAGAACCTAGTCGACGAGCTTCGCCAACTGTATAGCCAGGCGCATTATAGTGATGCATATAACGACGCTCTCCATCTGTTATTTCCATTGTATCTACAAGCTGTGCATATTTTAAAGGTGCCAAGGTTACAGCGTTTAAAGCCTGCGTTAAACCACGAGTAAATAAAGCCGAGCCATGAACACGTGGTAAAATGCCAACTTCGCTAGAAAGTGGACGAATTTCGGTTAATTTACGGCCGTCTGGTCGAAGGCCATCTTTTACGATTCCCCTTCGCACATCGTTATGCAAAGCTTTAGTGAAGGCTTCGTCGTATTCATCGTAGATTTCTTCGTAATCTTTTGCACCGATTTTTTCGCGGAAATAATCGTGAAAATCCCAACGCAATTCATTAATAATTTGATTTCTTTCACCATAATGAACGCGTGTTGCTTCGCCTAGCTTATCTTCTAACCATTTATCGGCTTCATTTTGAATTGATTCGTTTGGCAAAACAAGTTCGTATTCGCGCTTTTCTGGTGCTATTTTTTCGACTAATTCTTTTTGCAATTTAATAGCTGGCTGGTAATTTTCGTATGCCCAAGCTAGTGCTTTAGTAATTTCTTCCTCGCTAACTTCGTTAGCGGCAGCTTCTACCATGGTAATTCCACTTTCAATACCAGCAACCACCAAATCTAGGTCGCTGTTTGCACGTTCTTCTGGTGTTAGAAAAGCTTTGAATTCTCCGTTCACCTTTCCTACACGAAGACCAGCCACAGGGCCGTCAAACGGTGTTCCAGTTAAGCTTAGCGCGGCCGAGGCTGCAATCATAGCAATCATATCGGGACGGAAATTAGGGTCTGCAGAAAGAACCGTAGCCACAACCTGAATTTCTTGGCGATAGCCTTTTGGAAATAGTGGTCTAATTGGACGGTCAATTAAACGGCCAATTAATATGGCTTCGTCACTAGGGCGTCCTTCCCTTTTAATAAAACGGCTTGAACTGATTTTTCCAGCCGCATAAAATTTTTCTTCATAGTCGATACTTAGCGGAAAATAGTCCAATTGAACCGGCTTTGTGCCAACCACAGTTGAGCCTAAAACGATAGTTTCGCCATAAGTAACCAACACACTGGCGGTTGTTCGAAAACCAACTCTGTTAACTTCTAACGTAAGCGGTTTACCCGCATATTCTGTTGTAACTCGTACAACATCTTTTCCATAAGGGTTAATTATTCCCATATTCTCTCCTTCTTTAAGCCACTTATTCTTAAAATAAGTAACGGGTACGATAGCTTTGCAACTGGCAACCCAGCAATCATATCCACCACTTATTTCGCGGCTCTTGTTATATTATACCATGCATACGCCCAAATCAGTTCGCAGCAGCGTCAATTGTAGTACAATAGAAATATAACTAAGGAGGTAAAAATGGCAGATACAAAAGATTACGGCGCGGAACCATATGTATTTAACATAGAAGAAGCAACCAAGGAAAATAATTTATTCCGTGTTTGCAAATGGACTGGAAATAACTTTCAGGTAACTTTAATGGCAATTGAACCTGGCGACGATATTGGGCTTGAGGTACACGACGATCACGACCAATTTTTAAGAATTGAAGGTGGCATTGGATTTGTTCAAATGGGTGACGCTCCTGATAATTTTACAGTCGAGCAAGATGTTGAAGATGGAGATGCAGTTATTGTTCCTGCCGGCTCTTGGCATAATATTACCAATACCGGAGCTAATCAACTAAAAATCTATTCAATTTATGCTCCCGCTGAACATGCACACGGCACCATTCATGAAACAAAAGAAGATGCAGAAGAAGCAGAACGCGCTGAATAAATAAGCAATTTTACTTGCACAAAGCGTTATAATTAAAAACTCCGCCACTTATGTACGGAGTTTTTATTTGCGCAGAATATATAAATTATTTACGCAAACCAAGCTTTGCAATAACCTCTTTGTAAGCGTCAAAATCTGTTTCTTCTAGGTAACGAAGAAGTTTTTTACGACGACCAACTTGTTGCAACAACCCGCGTCGTGCAGCAAAATCGTGCTTATTTGATTTCATGTGATTTGTAATTTCGGCAATTCTAGCCGTTAACACAGAAATTTGAGCTTGCGCACTACCAACATCGTTTTTATGAAGTTGGGTAACAGCAAATGCTTTGTCCTTATTTTCTTTTGTAATCATCGAAACGTATTATAACAGAGATTGTTTAACAGTACAAGTAAAAGCGCAATGTGTACGATAAAAATTCTCTCAGTTAGCAGTTTATAGTCTCTTCTTCCTCTTTATCTTTTCGTCGTTTTTTAAATAATAAATAAAACGCAAAAACATTAATTATTAACATTATTATAAATAGCCACAACCAACACGGGTTTCCCGAAGAACACATCTCCTCATCGCTATTTTGAGTTATTTCCTTAAATCTTAATGAGGCTACACCATCTGTAGTGCCTAAATAAGTAATTCTTATGTGAGCCCCCTTCTCGGTTGACAGTTCATACTCTCCTGTAGCTCCTTTTGCCAAGGTATCGTGCAGTGCTTTATCTCCCAGCACACTTAAATCGTTACTTTTTTTAGACAGCACCTGAGTAAATAACAATGATACAGAGTCAGAAGTCACTTCTACTATCGTAATAGTATATCGCTCGCCTTTATAATCGAAGTAAACATTTTGACCTGCGTTTAACGAAAGGACTTTACCAGCGTCTTGTTTTTCCCGAAGATATTCAGGAAATAAATTAAGTAATATAATACCCCCTTCGCTTGGACGTGTGGCTATACCTGGCGTTACGCTTGCATTTGGTGTAATAGTAGTTGGAAAATACCATGGCGATGATTGGCTACGAATACCATTTATATTATTCTTATTATTCCCATTTAAAATTGGCTTGGTCGAAGAGGAGGACGAGCCCGACTGACCAGTATTTGAATTCGGATTCTCTGGATCTACTGGCGTCACCACTTGGCCACATTCTTCTGGCGTAACATAAACTATTTGTTGTTGACCGCCAACATTTACTACATTGAAAACACAATCCATTGGTAAAATTTTAACATTAACCCCTGTATTGGTGGCACCTACTAAGGATGTTACCGAGATAGATGACAATAATAATGTTACTATGAAAAATATTTTTTTCATTAGTTAGCCGTTACCGTAATAGTTAAACTCAAACTATAGTTATCTATACCGGTGCCTGCAGGAATTGTTTGAGAAATGCCAAAATTAGCCAAATCCCAGTAACAATTTGTTTCTGCGTTGTTTGTACTCACTAAGGTTATTGAATTAATGCTTTCGCTAAAACTAGCGTTTGTACCAAAAGAGCCTCCGGCAACCGAACATCCCGCTATAGGTGTAGCTGTCGCGGTGGAAGGATTTATACTCAATCTTCCTGCGTAGGAATCGGTGTCCATGCCATCGGAACAACCTATAGGTGTTCCGTTAGAATCATTGAAATCGTAATATTTACTGGAAGAAGAGGCCCATAAAGAATTCGCACCCCCCGTTGGAGCAATACTTAAAGACCAATTAGGGTTTGCAGTGGAATTTGTTACTCGTATTAGTTGGTTGCTATCGCCTAAGGATCCCGTTGCGGTAGCGCAAGCGAAACTTGCCGGAATTGGATTCATTTCAACCGTCGGAGTTGAGACATCGTCATCATTACTATTTACGATACTGACACCGAGCAAGCCTACTGTTGGCTTGCGCCATGTTGCGTAATAATATTTAACACCATTAGCATTTGTTAACGCAGCATTGCTGTTAAGCCAAAAACCGTTGACAACAAATTTGTTAAAAGCGTTAGTCGCGTTTACGGTAGCTGGAAAAAGCTGGACGGAACTCCCCTCTAGAGTAGAGGGTCTAAGCGCGCCAGCCTGACTTGTTGCGGCTTTTATCCAAGCTAGATCGGGCTGAAAACCAGGAGAATAATTTTTTTGCACTCCACCGTTACCGGTATAACTTCCAACTTTAAAATTTGCTCCATTCTTAAAACCAAACCAATAATACAACGTATTTAGTGTATTTACTCCTCCGGCAGTACCGACTTCAAAACTATCGTTAGAAATATTCTGTAACAAATTTGTTGCTGTGGCAGTCGCACTGAAATTATTAGTTTCATCACCCACGTTACTAGATGTTCGCCAGTAAGATGTGGCCGATCCACTTGATTGTACAGAAATTAAGTCTAAACTTAAAGGTGCACTAATCTGTCTGCTGTCTATGCCGTTGCCAGTGTAAGCTCCAATTATAAAATCCGTGGAACCCGTATTAGCGTTTGGATTGTAAGCATCACCGAAAGCCTGCCAATGGTACTCTCCCCCAGAAGCATTTGCGACGGCATTCGTCCCCAAAGTAAAGCCATCTGACGTCAAAGCCGTAATAGCGTCCGTGTAGCTGGTATTCGCAGCAAAAGCATAACTAGAGGCAGAAGTAGAATTCATTAGGCTTGTTTTAAAAATTGCCAACTGTGCGTTGTTATCTCTTTTTAGAATAACCAAATTAGGCTCAAAACCCAC
Organism: Candidatus Saccharimonadota bacterium; assembly: GCA_018064165.1. Lineage (GTDB taxonomy): Bacteria > Patescibacteriota > Saccharimonadia > Saccharimonadales > Saccharimonadaceae > JAGOZV01. The sequence continues at coordinate 118 of JAGOZV010000027.1, read as the reverse complement.
GCCTGTTATTTGCCTACCACTGGAGCCGTTTCCGCTATAAGTACCTGTGGCCATTTTAAATGCTCCCGCACCAGAAGGTGAGGCTTGCTCCCCTCCCCACGCGACCCAGTAAATTATA
>JAGOZV010000026.1 GCA_018064165.1 Candidatus Saccharimonadota bacterium | reverse complement strand
CTAGCATTTTCGCTCCCACTGAAGAACCTTGCGCCAACAGGCCAAGCAAAAGATGCTCTGTGCCAACATACAAACTTCCGTATTGATGAGCTATAAGCCCCGCTTGATGAATGCTTGTACGAGCGTTATCAGTTAGATGCGAAATAAATTCCGAAAAATCGTCTGACATTAGCCCTCCTCTCTAATTAATTTTCAGTCTCTGTGTTTTCAGCGTCATCTGAATCAGATTCTTCAATAGCACTGAATAAACTGTCTTCAATATTTTTACGTTGCGCTGGAGCCGCTTTAGCTATTGGCTCTTTTCGCTCAATATCTAACTCGTAGCCTGTTAAACGACTTGCCAAACGAACATTTTGACCAGCGCGACCAATAGCAATTGATTGTTGATCTTCTGTAACAAAAACTTTTGCTTTTTTATCTTCTTCGTTAATTTCTACCGAAACAACCTCTGCAGGACTAATGGCATTAGCAATAAAGACTGCAGGATCTTCACTGAAAGGAACAATATCAATTTTCTCCTGATCGCCAATTTCATTCATAACAGATTGCACACGAGTTCCATGACCACCAACAAATGTTCCTACAGGGTCTACACCAGGAACGTTGCTAATAACGGCCAACTTTGTTCGTCTTCCTGCTTCACGAGCAACATTTTTAATTTCTACTGCACCCGTTTCAATTTCTGGAACCTCTTGTTTAAATAATTCTTCAATAAAAGCTTCATTACCACGACTTAAAATTAGTTGTGGACCACGGTTTTCTCGTTCAATATCTTTTATGTACACGCGAAGACGAGAACCAATTGTATAATATTCGCCTTGAATTTGCTCTGACAATGGCATAATCCCCACGGCTTTGCCTAAGTCTATTCTTACTAATTTTGGCTCTACTCGTTGCACTACGCCATTTACTAATGTGCCAATTTTATCTTCGTATTCTGCCAAAACTACCTCTCGCTCTGCTTCGCGAAGCCTTTGTAGAACTACTTGCTTTGCAGTTTGCGCAGCCACCCGGCCAAAACCAAACACTTCATATTTATCTTCTATGAAATCGCCGATTTCTACATCTGGATTAATTTTCTTAGCATCTGATAAGTTTATCTCAACCGCATCTGAGCCAGCTTCTTCAACAACTTCGCGACGAACAAACACTGTAGCAGAACCGTCGTTAATGTTTAATTCTGCGCGAACCTCTTGATCTCGTTCGCCATTATCGCGTCGCCACGCAGAAGCAATAGCTTGTTCTATAACGTCTAAAACTGTTTCTTCTGGTAGATTTTTTTCTTCAGCAATAGTACGCACTGCCAATGTTAGTTGCTTTAAGTTAATTTCTTCAATAGCCATGATTTTCTCCCTAGATTGTATCTTCTTATTAAAAATTCCGACCTGCCGGCCGGATATGTACTACTTATATTATATGCCTTATTTACTAAAAATGCAATAGTTTAAACTAATTACACTTTCTTAAAACGTTCAACATAGCTTGTTTTTCTGCGGGCGTAACCCATAATTCGTAGCGTTGCTTAACTTGAACTTGACGTGTTATATATTGACAGCGGAATGGTTTGTATTTTGGTAACCAAGTAGCAGCATCGGCATCGCTTTTAGCTTGATTAGCCGGACCGTCTACTGCTAACAAGTTCAAAGGGTCGTTTGCCAAGGCAATTCGCATTTCTTCGGATATTTGCTGTGCTCCAGTTTGCCAAGCATTAGACAAAGCCACCACGTGATCAATTTGCACCGCAGAGCTTGTAGTGCTTCCTCTTACGAAATTAATGACGGTGCCAGTATAAGGGTCGTTCAGTACGCCCGAATCTACCTTGCAATCATCGCCCATTTTTATATCTGTTAAATCTCGTGCCAATATTGTATTTCGCGTGTCGCAACCTTCTTTTTTAGCCCAGCCATTACCAAATTGACTTCGCGCGTAGCCTGTTTTTGGCGCACGTCCTTTTTCTGGTAAAGAATTCAAAATATTAATTACTTCTTCGCTAGAAGTGTCTTCTGCGCTAGATGTCACACCAATTTCAGTACTAGAATTTTCTACGCCAAGTGTTGCCGGCTCGGGTAAAGATTGACTGTAAAAATAAACACCCAGTGCTAATGATGTCGCAATAATTCCTGAAAAAAACACCCGTCGCTTTCTGTACATATATATATTGTATAATGGTTTAATGACTAAAGTAAAAAGATTATTTAACAACTTCAAACCTTCAAACTATAACATTTCATTAAATATCAACGAGGCTAATAATACATTTAGCGGAGTTGTTAATGTAGAAGGAAAACTTTCTGATTTTAGCGATAAATTATTGCTACACAGCAAGGATTTAGAAATTTTAAATATTAATATAAATGGGCAACAAACTAGCTGGCAACTAAATAACGACGAGATAGAAATGGCTCTACCCAAAAACACCAATATTAATGAAGAAATTATCACTACAATCAGCTACAACGGAAAGATTACCGACGGCATGCATGGTTTATATCCAGCATACTTTAAACATAATGGCGAAACTAAAAAAATATTTGCTACTCAGTTTGAAAGTCATCACGCGCGCGAAATGTTTCCTTGTGTAGATGAGCCCGAGGCAAAAGCCACCTTTGATTTAACAGTTACAACTGCTCCTGACATTTCTGTTCTTTCTAATCAGCCCATAAGCTGGCAACGAGTTGAAAACAACCGTTTGGTCACAAGTTTTAAAACGACTCCAAAAATGAGCACTTATTTACTTGCAATTGTAGCTGGCGAACTAGTAAAGAAATCTGGTAAAACCAAAGATGGTGTTGAAGTTTCCGTTTATGCCAGTGTTGCCCAAAACAGTGAAGATTTAACCTTTGCACTTGAAAACACTCTGAAATTAATTGAATTCTATAACGAATATTTTGAAACACCGTATCCCTTAGAAAAAAGCGATCAAGTTGCTTTGCCTGATTTTTCTAGCGGAGCAATGGAAAATTGGGGCTTAATAACTTATCGCGAATCTGTGCTTTTAGCCGGAAAAAATACCGACATAGATACTCGTCAAGAAATTGTCAAAGTAATTGCTCATGAACTCTCGCATCAATGGTTTGGCAATTTAGTAACCATGAAATGGTGGAACGATTTATGGCTCAACGAAAGTTTTGCCAAGATGATTGAATATTTTGCAACCGATGCTATTCACCCTAACTGGAATATTTGGCAAGATTTTTCCAGTACTGAAATTCCATATTCTTTAAATCGTGACAGTTTAGACGGCATTCAACCTGTTCGTTCTGAGGTAAATCATCCAGATGAAATAAGTTCGTTGTTTGATGGTGCCATTGTTTACGCAAAGGGCGGACACCTACTTTACATGATAAAAAACTTTATTGGCGACGAAGCGTTTCGCAATGGTTTGCGCTCATATTTCAAGAAATATGCCTACAAAAACACTATTGGCGATAATTTATGGGACGAGCTTTCAAAGTCTAGTGGTCAGGATATTTCATCACTAATGAACACCTGGATAGATCAGTCAGGATTCCCAGTAATTCATGCCAAATTACAAAACAACGAAATCACTTTAACGCAAGAACAATTTTTTATTGGCAAGCATAAAGAAAGTCAAAAATTATGGCCCATTCCACTAAATTCTAACTGTCAAAAAGCGCCCGTTTTAATGACCCAAAAAAGCATTTCTTTTCCTCAGTCAGACGAATTATTTTTGTTAAATCAAAACAACGCATCTCATTTTATAACCAACTACAGCAATAAGCTCCGCCAAGAAATATTAAACGCCATTAAAAATAACCATCTTAGTGATGTTTTTAAAATTCAGTTTTTGAATGAAAGCATGCTTCTTGCTCAAGCCGGTTATCTTTCTTACCCTGATTTAATTGACACACTAATTGCATTCGAAAACGAAACGAACGAGCAAGTGTGGAATATTATGGCGTCTCTTTTAATTTCATTGCGAAAATTCGTCATTAATAACAAAAAGGCCGAGTTACAGCTTAAAAAGCTTAGTTATAAATTAGCCAGTCAAGAATTCGCTCGGCTTGGTTTTACTCCAATAAATAACGAAGAAGAAAATGACACGAAATTACGAAGCATTATTTTAAGCCTTACTTTATACTCGGAAAACAAAAAAGCTATAGACTTTACAATAGCAACAGCTAAAAACGAAGATGTTAATAATATAGATGCGGAAATTAGGGCACTTGTTTTAAGCGGTGCAATAAAAAACTCCACAGACAATAGGTTATTTACGCAACTAATTAATCTGTATCCAAATACTAACGATCCGAATTTGCGAAGTGATATTATGTCTGCAATAACTTCTACAAAAAACGTGGATAATATAAATTTACTTCTTAAAAAAATAACAAATAAAGAATTTGCTCGGCCGCAAGATATTGCGCACTGGTTTATATTACTTTTACGCAATAAATACGCAACAGAGCTAACGTGGCTTTGGCTTAGAGATAATTGGCAATGGATAGAAGAGACCTTCAAGGGCGACAAAAGTTATGATGATTATGCAAGATTATCCGTTCTAGGCCTACACACACCCGCTCATCTCATGGAATACAAAGATTTTTTCCAGCCATTAAAAAAAGAAGCCGCTTTAAGGCGCGTAATTGAATTGGGCGAAACAGATTTAACGGCCAAGGTTAAACTTATTGAAGACAACAAGCAAATTATTGCCAAAAAATTGAACGAATTTGCTTTTTAATCTTAGCCCGTTAACGTAAACCAGTCTTTAACCTGATAATCGCCACTTACCAAGCCAACGGCTAGTATTGGCGAGTATTCATTAATATTTTCAGCTCTTATTTTGCCTGAATGCAAAAATAATTCGGCAGCAAAGTTCATTTGTTTCTGCTTTGTTGCCGAGATAGCGTTTTCCGCTCCACCAAAATTACTATTATTTCTATACTTAACTTCGGTAAAATATATCGTTTTGTTTTTCAAAGAAATAATATCAATTTCGTACCATTTTGTTTTAAAATTTCGTTTTAAAATATAATGTCCATTTTTTTCTAAAAAATTAGCTACCATATTTTCAGCGGTATCACCTATCTGCTTCGTAGAACTTCTGGACTTCATTGAATTATTAGATGCTATTGAAGCACTAGATTTTATGGGAACATCTACTTGCTTTTCGGGCTGACGATATTTTGCCAAAGGAGCAAAACTTAATCTGTGCAAAGGCGTTACGCCAAATTTTTCTATCGCTTCTATGTGTTTTTTGGTACCATAGCCAACATTTGAATCAAAGCCATACTCGGGAAATTGTTTTGACATTTTTTTCATGTAACTGTCGCGCTTTACTTTAGCAATAATAGAGGCCGCTGAAACTGACGACACTAGCAAATCTGCTTTTTTTAAAGTAGAGACTTTGCTCTCGTATTTTGTATTTTTTAAAAAATTTATTGTTCCGTCAATTATAATTTGGTCAAAATCACATTTTATATTTTCCACTGCGCGAAAAGTAGCTAATTTAAGTGCTCTACTCAAACCAATTTCGTCAATCTCTTTAGCTGCAACTTCGCCGAACCCATAACTCAACGCTTTTTCTAAAATCTCAACACTTAACTGCTCTCGTTTTTTTGCAGAGAGCTTTTTGCTATCCGTTAACCCATCGAGCGATACATCGTCAGGCCAAACTACTGCACCTACAAGAAGTGGCCCCGCCCAGGGACCACGACCTACTTCATCTATGCCAAGAATCATTTACTTACGCTTTTGCGGTAGCTTCTTCTGAAACAACCTCTTCTTGAACTTCTTCCTGAGGTTCTTCTGCAGGTAGCTCGTTTACACTTTCGCGATCAAACTGCTGGCCTTGCAAACGCGCACTTTTTCCGCTTCGCTCACGTAAGAAAGAAAGGTAATTACGACGAACTTTACTTCGACGAACAACTTCTACTTTTTCAATTAACGGGCTATTTAACATAAAGCCTTTTTCAACGCCTACACCACTAGCAATTTTTCGTACTGTTATACGTGATGTGTGTGAATTTTTACGATCGGTACGAATAACAACGCCTTCAAAAACCTGAATACGCTCTTTATTACCTTCTTTAATTTTTTGGTGAACACGAACAGTGTCGCCGCTTTTAACGTTTACCACAGCTGGCTTCTTTTGTTCATCATTAACTTTTTTGATTAAATCTGCAGACATTTTCTTCTCTCTTAAATTATTATTTCAATCAGTTATTTATTGTAACATAGATTTTAAAAAAAGTAAAAGGTTAAATGTTTTGAATAACGAACATTACTACCTAATAAGGGTAGTTTCAATATTACGAATTTGCACTCCACCTTTATATGTAGTATTTGTCCAAATAGAGAGTCTAAAATAATAAACGTCTGGGCCTAGGGCGAAGCCGGTATTCTTATTTTGCCACTCACTAGATAAAGGCGTATTTGTTGCATAGCCGTTATTTGTATACCCCCAGGTGTTATTTACTGAAGTGGTTTTATCTTCCGCAAAATAGTCAATACTCCACACTGGTTTTTCTGGGCCACCCAGCGTTTGGTAGTTAATATCAACCGAAACAGCTTTGTCAACTCGAATTAATGGTGATGCGATAGATGCATACGTCGGATACAATGGAACTGTAAGAACTCCATCATTTGACAGGCTCATTCCTCCCGTTATCGACCATCTATTTAAAGGTGGTGCAATGTTAATACCAACAGGTGCCGGAGCCCCCCACTCGTGGCCCTGGCAAGGATTTATCGTAACGCCCTCTCCATTAGCTACATGATAAGGGGTTGAATTTGCTTTAGTTGCAGTAATACAATAGAAGTTTCCAGCATCATTTGCAGAAATCTCATATTTTACATCGCCACTTTTTGGTATAGCGTCAACCGTAGGGTATACCCCTGTTTTTATTTTAGTGGTTTCAATAAAAGTCTGTGCTTGCTTCAAGTCGGTTTTCAATACTGTTTCATTAGCCTGCTTAGTAATGCCATTGTATGAAACCGCGGTTATGGCGACAAGAATGCCAATAATCACTATTGTTATGAGTAGTTCTATGATGGTAAAGGCTTTAGAAGCAATAGGTGTGGATCTCACAGATTTCGTATTACACATGGGTTTATTATAGCACAAGCGCATTATGCCGTAACTCAATTTGCATAATATTTTGTATTGTCTAAATAGCTCTATTAACCTCTTCTAAAGTAGTTCTGCCGTCTAGTGCAGCCAAAACTCCTGCTTGCAGTAAGGTAACCATACCCTGTGCTTTTGCGGTTGCTTCTATTGTTTCAGTGTTCGTTTCA
>JAGOZV010000025.1 GCA_018064165.1 Candidatus Saccharimonadota bacterium | reverse complement strand
GGCTTGAACCAGCTCTAGTGGCGGTTTTGCCTTATTCTCTGCATATTTTTCTATAACTGCATCTAAAGGATCGGGGTTTCCCCCAGTCGTGATGGTTTGGCTTAGCGACACGGCCTCTTCTATATTAAATATAGGATGTGTCAACGGTGCCTGCCATAACTCTTGGATGACCAGTTGATTTTTTGATAATGTTCCGGTTTTGTCGGTTGCAATAACATTTACAGATCCAATAACTTCTAAAGAGCGCATGTTTGTAACCAGGGCATTATGGCGAGCCATCGTGCGCATGCCTAGTGCAAGTATTATAGATACGGTTATCGGTAGTCCTTCTGGAACGGCTGATACAGATAGTGCCAAAACAAAACGTAGTGCTTCTAAAATATTTTCTCCACGAAGTAAGAGTATCGCGAATGTAATTATAGCCACTGCAAACACCATTAGTATGATTTGGCTAACCAGTTTGGCTATCTTTTTTTGAATTGGATTTTTCTCGGTCTCAATATTTACTAGCTTGGCAATTTTACTGAACTCGGTGTTCCCACCAGTATTGCAGACTACGCCTGTGCATGTGCCAGAAGTGACGAACGTCCCTTGGAATAACATGTTTGTTTGGTCGTACACATCTTTAATGCCGCGAATAGCTTTCTCGTTTTTGGCAATAGGCAGTGATTCTCCGGTTAAGGCGGATTCGTTTACAAAAAGAGAGGCCGAGTCTATTATGCGAATGTCGGCAGGAATGCGATTACCTTCTGCAAGCATGACAATATCTCCTGGAACAAGATCGGTCTCTTTTATTTTTATAAATTCGAGATTTCGTTTAACTGTTACTTCTTGAGTAGCTTGGTCTCGTAAAGAATTTAAAATTTTTGCAGTAGAAAATTTTTGCGCATAATCGATACCAATGTTTATGGCAATAATAACTGAGATAACGACAGCGTCTATATATTCGTGCATTATGACACTAAGTACTACCGCGATTAGTAAAATAACAACAAAAATATCAGTGAAAGGTTCGGCTAATTTGCGCCACAAAGGTGTCGTTTCAAAAACTATTTCATTTTTACCATATTTTGCCTCGGCTTTTTTTATGGCTGTTGTGCCTAGGCCGTTTTGCGTTGTGTTAAGTTCGCGAAGTACACGATCTGTCGTTTTATTGTAATAAAGCATTAGTATTATTATATCACGTTGCGGCTCGTGTGTGGTTACTTGAAAAAGAAAAAATACCCCACTTAATGTGAGGTATTTAATGTTTGAAAATATTGTATGTTAGCTAATGCCTACTACTTGCATTTGATGAACGCCGCTTCGTGTGGTGAATTCAATAGTGTCTTTAATTGTTTTACCAATAAGCCCCATTCCTAAAGGACTTTTGACGGAAATTCGTCCGTCTGAAGGGTTCGCTTCTACGCTTTCAACTAGCGTATACTCTAATTTGTAGCCCCTTCTGTCTATTAAAACTACGACCGAACCAATTGCAATACGCATTGGATGCTCTTTTTTCGGGGCAAGCTTAACATTCTTTAACAATTCACGTTTTTCAAATAGTTCTTGCTCAACAGCCTCTAAGACATTTAGTGTTTCAATTCTTTCAAATCTTCCATCGTGCGACGTACTTTTATCCATTGCCCTTAGTTTATTTCTTGTATTTGACAATTCTTTCTCTAATCCGGTGATAGATTTTTTTAGCTCTTTTATTCCTTTTTTACTTAATGAAATGGTGGTATTCATAATAAATTCCTCCTTTTATTTTTTCTGCAAAGACCTTTTTATGGTTACTGATCTATGCTAATTTTTAGTATAGAAAACTCGGCTTAGATAACGCTTAAGGACTTGCTGTTTTTTGGCAGTACCACTGTAAAAATTGTTAATTCATCAGTTGTACTTTTTACATCAATGTGCCCATTGTGGTGCGTAACGATTTCTTTTGCTAGAGCGAGCCCCATACCATACCCATTAATGTTTTTTGAGCTATTTTCTCCACGATAAAAATGTTCAAATATTTGGCTGATTTCTTCTTTCTTAATACCCTTGCCACCATTAGAGACTTTAACAAAAACTCTGTTGGTGTTTTGAGTAACCGTGATATTGACTTTACTTTTTGCGGGGCTATATTTTAGCGCATTATCAATTAAAATATTAAAAACTGTTTCTAGTGCTATTTCGTTGCCTTTTATGTAAGCTGGCCGTGACGGTTTTAAGACTATTCTTTTATTGTTCTCTGTTCTGTCGATTACCGACTGAATAGCATGACTTATCTCAACAGATTGAGGGTCGTAGTTTATGGTGTTAACCCTAGAAAGATCAAGGAGCATTGTTGTAAGACCTGTCATTTTGTCTACTTCTTCTACCATGCTTTGCATTGTTTCTTTTAATTCGTTTTTTGACACCTTCTTGTCGTAAAGAGTTGCCTCTAGCTCGGACTTCATTGCTGCAAGGGGCGTTCTGAGTTCGTGGCTAGCATCGCTAACAAATCGCGTTTGCGCTTTATGCGCGGCTTCAATTGAACCGACTGTGTTACTGGCCAGGCTATAACTTGCTACTCCTCCAAGTATAAATATTGATATATTAAGAATAATAATAAAGGTTATAATGTTGTGTCGCATTTTTTGAGCTTCTTCGGATTGATATTTTAAAATGCGTTGTTGTGTGGTGTTGTCTGGATTGGCAATTAACCGCGTTCCTAAGTTGCTTAGCCTACCAGAAAGCTCGGCCGTTATAGTGGTGTAAATTAAACCACTAAGTAAAAAGGTTACAATCATTAATATTGCTAGATAGCTAATTGTGAGTTTTGCAACCGCTGAGTTAAATATGTTTATTTAGTTACTCCTTTTTGATTTGCTATTCTTTAACACTATAGCCAAAACCACGAGCTGTGTGAATTATAGGCTTGTCAAATGGATCATCTATTTTTTGGCGTAAATAACGAATGTAGACCTCTACTGTGTTTGGCAAAACGTCTGCGTCATAATCCCACACGTGGCCTATTATTTCATCTTTACTTAATGGACGACCTTTATTACGAAGTAAATATTCCAATAAAGAAAACTCTTTGCTGGTTAATGGGATTACTTTGCCGCCCCGCTTTACTTCGTAAGTTGTTGTGTTTAATGTAAGATCTTCTGCCTCTAATACAGTTGTTTGTTGGTCGGCAGGGCGCCTTAATAAAGCACGCACCCTTGCTAAGACTTCGTCCATAGCGAATGGCTTAAGTATATAATCGTCGGCACCGGCATCTAGCCCAGCGACTTTTTCAGAGGTTGAACCCTTGGCTGTTAACACGATAACTGGGGTGTGAACGCTTTGTTGTCGTAGCTCCTTAATAACCTCAAGCCCATCTTTTTTTGGTAGGCCAAGATCAATAATCATTATGTCGTATGGTTGGTTGGCGCCCATGGCAAGGCCTTCTTCTCCGTCGTAGCATACGTCTACGGCATAATGCTCCTGTTGGAATACTCGCTTCAAGGCATTAGCAATTTTGTGTTCGTCTTCTATAATTAATACTCTCATACAATCATTATAGCATGTTTTGCTTAATTTACACTTAAATATTCTTAAATTATTTTGATAAATATTTTTGTCAATATGATATAATTATATGTATTATGCAAAAGGTAAAAATTTCAATTGGTACAAAAACGATGGTTCGTTTTTGGTTGGTAGTAATCGGCTTTGCTTTGGCCGGTTTAATAATATATAAAGCACAAGTTGCAATAATAATAATAGGCGTATCGGCATTTATGGCGGTAGCACTAAACACTCCGGTTACAAAATTAGCAAATTTGCTGCCTGGCAGAAGCCGTGTTGCGGCAACTGCACTTTCGTATGTGGCTATCGTTGCATTACTTGGAACATTAATTACGTTGGTCGTTCCCCCGGTTGTCGAGCAAACCGCTAAGTTCACAAGCGCAATACCAAGCATCGCTAACGAGGTTGTAGACAGGTGGACAATTCTTCACGATGTCCTTGAGAAATATGGATTAGAGAGCTCACTAGATGAAGCGTTGGCTTCAATTCAGCAAATGGCTACAAATTTCGCAGGTAATATTGGGAAAGCTGCAATAGGCAGTATTGGCTCTTTAATGGATTTTATAACAGCTTTAATTTTAGTATTGGTTTTAACTTTCCTAATGCTTATGGAAGGTCCATCTTGGATAAATAAGTATTTTGCTAGTTTCTCTACTGCAAGCGAGACAAAGAAAAAACAACAACAAAATGTGTTAAAGCGAATTTATGGGGTTATTACCGGATATGTAAACGGACAGCTAATGGTTTCTGCAATTGGAGCTGTGGTGGCTGGAATTATGGTATTTATTCTTAGCTTGTTGTTTACAGATATGCCAAGCAATCTATCAGCACCGATTGCCGTAATTACGTTTGTCCTTTCTTTAATTCCTATGTTCGGCGCTGCTATTGCCGGCACTATTGCGGCAATAATACTAGCCATGAATTCACTGCCGGCTGCAATTATTTATGTTGTATTTTTCGTAATATACGAGCAAATTGAAAATAACTTTATTTCACCTACCATTCAAGGTAAGCAAATTGCTCTTTCTGCGCTAATTATTTTAATGTCAGTAACAATTGGCGTGTATATGTTTGGTATCTTAGGTGGTATTATTGCAATTCCTATTGCTGGTACCATTCAAGTTCTACTAGATGAATATTATTTTAATAAACCAAAGAATGATAATGGTACGGCAAAATCCTCTAGTTCGAATAAAAAACTTGTCACGAATAAGAAATAATTTGCTTTTAAAAAAATTACTTTAAATAATGCCAGTAAGAATGTTTTTGGGTGTCGCGTAAAGCGATACCCTTTTTTGTAAGTTCGTTGCGAAGTTCGTCTGATCGTTCCCAGTCTTGATTGTCACGAGCGTTTCGCCTTTTTATAATTAGCTGTTTGGTTTCGTCGTTTATGTCTGGTGTTGATTCAATTAAATTAAATCCTAAAAGACTGTCTATAGTTTCTAAAAATTCAGTAAAAGACTTACGATCGATGATTTTTTCGGTGTTATCTATTTTGCTAAAAACGCTGTCAATGAAAGTAAGAGCTTTGGGTGTATTTAAATTATCGTTTAAAATTTCTAGCAATAATTTTGATTCAGGAAGAAAGGTTAGCTTTTCTTGATTCTGATTTACCGTAGTATACGATTGGTGTCTGATTGTGGCGTAATTCCTCCAATTAAGCAAACGATTAGCAGCGGCCTTTAAATTAGCGAATGTAAAATTTGTTTCATTCTGAAAATGACTTTGTAGTACAAACATTCTAAAATCATCTGTGGTGAAGCCTTTTTTAGTAATGTCTGTAAGCGTGTAGCCGTTTTGAAGTGACTTACTAATTTTCGTTCCATCGATTTTCATGTGGTTATTATGAAGCCAGAAATTAGCCAATTTGCTGCCAGTAGCCGAGACGCTCTGAGCAATTTCATTTGTGTGGTGTATTGGAATATGATCAATCCCTCCGGTGTGAATATCTATAGTGTTTCCGAGTTCGTTTAATATAATAGCAGAGCATTCAATATGCCAACCTGGAAAACCTTTTTTTTCGGAACCGTCATCTAAGAGGCTTGAAGGAGTAGGCCATTCCATCGCACGCTGTTTGTTTTTTGGAGAGAATTTCCAAACAGCAAAATCACTTTGACTCTTTTTTTCTTCATTAAGGCAAATACGTTCGCTTGTTCGTTGGTTGTCTAAATTTAGATGCGCAAATTCAGCGTAGGCAGGAAATTTTTCCGTATCAAAATAAAGACCATCGCTAATTTGGTAAATGTATCCTTTTTCTTTTAGAGTTTTTATTAAGTCAAGTTGCTCTGTAATGTAATCTGTTGCTTTAATAAATTTGTGGGGAGGTAAAAGACCCAAGTCTTCTCTACCCTTAAGGTAATTTTCTGTGTACTTATTAGCAATTTCCCAGGCAGTAGTATTTTCTTTTTTTGAACTTACTTCTAGCTTGTCATCGCCGTCGTCGGCATCGTCGGTTAAATGTCCTACGTCCGTGATATTGATTATTTGTTTTGGCTTATAGCCGTCTGCAATTAAAACGCGCATTAATATATCCCAATAAATGTAGGCCGACCAATTTCCAATGTGCAAATCGTTATAGACCGTTGGCCCACAGCTATATATTAGCACCTCATTGTTATTGATCGGTATAAAATCTTGAAGTTGTTTTGTTGGCGTATTATATAATTTCAGTTTCATGTTTTTCTAAAACCTCGTTGGTGGCTTTTATTATCTCATCTAGCGTTTCATCGTAACTTTGATAGATTCTGAAGCCTGCTGCGTATTTGTGGCCACCGCCTCCAAAATAACCAGCTATAGCATCGGCAACAGGCGCATTAGCGCGAATTTTACCAGTTAATTTACCGTCGGGATAAGTTTTTACGGCGATAGCCACCTCTACGTCATTAACCATTCTTACTTCGTCTAGAACTAAAACGCTTGGGTTGTACTGATCGCTATATGTTTGTATTTCTTCCCATGGAATATGCACTAGGCCTAACTTGCCGTTTACGTGATACTCAATTCTTTCAAGTAATTCGCCTTTATATTTTAAAATTTCTGGTGATTTCTTCATGAATTCTCGACGTCGTCCTTCTATTTCGGCAGATGAAGCGCCAAGCCCCACAAGTTTTGAGGCCACTAAAAACGTATCAGCACTAGATGATTGAGTTGTTAGACCTAATGTGTCGCTTAAAATAGCAACGAGCATATTTTCTGCAGCCTGTTGATTAATGTTCCAGTTGTATTTCTCGGCAAGGCGGTAAATAACTTCGCTAGTTGAGGCAGCAGTTTCACAAATTAAAGTATGATTGAACGCTAGATCGGAGGCGGTCTCGTGATGATCTATTACAATCACGGGGTGTGTTTCTAGGTAATGACGCGCGCCAGGAGTCTCGTACGTTTTAGACAATAAGATATCTGCCTGGGTATCAACAATTATTGCTAGGTCTGACGAAGTTTCAAAATCTGAAACAATTCTATCCCAGCCTTTTATATAATGAAGATACTTAGGAATATCAACTGGGCAGTATAAAATAATTTCTTTCCCCATTGAACCTAAAATTTCTTCTAAAGCAAGAGAACTGCCAATAGAGTCGCCATCGGGATTCTCGGCTTGAATAATTATGATTTTATTGGCGTTTTTTATTGCTTCTTCCATAGTTTAATTATAGCACTCCAATCTCACTTCTATCTTCTAGCGCGTGCGCTAGTGTTATTTGATCTGTGTATTCTAAATCTACGCCAACTGGGATTCCTCTTGCTAGACGACTCATTTTAATAGAAAGTTGAGCGTCTTTAATATATTTTTGAATAAA
>JAGOZV010000024.1 GCA_018064165.1 Candidatus Saccharimonadota bacterium | reverse complement strand
TTTGTTGATTGGAATAACCTTTGCCTTAAAAACTAAAACAATCTTTTTTCAGGTTTCTACACGTAGTGCCTAGCTTAGCTGAAAAAAGATATGTTTTAGTTTTTAACACACAGAATTAATCTAACAAAAGATATGTTTTAGTTTTTAACCCAAAATTTAATGCCTCAAATACGCTTCTATAAATTCATCTATATTACCGTCTAAAACAAATTTTGGATCTTTGCTTTCTTGTTTCGTGCGAGTATCTTTAACCAAAGAATATGGGTGAAGTACATAATTTCTAATTTGACTTCCCCAGCTAGCAGATTCTCCCGCCTGAAGTTCCGATAAATTTTTAGCGTGTTGTTCTAATTTTAATTGCATTAATTTAGAACTCAATATTTTTAAAGCAGTTTCTTTATTTTGAAGTTGTGAACGCTCATTTTGAATTGCCACAGAAATTCCTGTTGGAATATGGGTAATGCGCACTGCGCTGTCGGTTGTGTTAACACTTTGACCACCGTGCCCGCCGGCACGATAAACATCAATTTTCAAATCTTTTTCCAATAATTCAATTTGTTTTGGCTCATTTATTTTCGGCAAAACCTCTACAAGAGCAAAACTTGTTTGTCTTAAGTTGTCGCTATTAAAAGGACTTAATCGGACTAATCTGTGTACGCCATGTTCCCCTTTTAACTTACCATAAACATAAGCGCCTTCAATCTCAATAACGCTAGTTTTTATACCAGCTTCTTCTGCAGGAGAACGCTCTAGCACGCTTGTTTTGAAATTATTTTTTTCAGCATAACGCAAATACATTCGTTCAAGCATTTCAGCCCAATCCTGTGCATCGGTTCCGCCAACCCCTGCGGTAATTCGTAAAATAACATCTTGCTTGTCGTACTCTCCTACAAAATAAAGTTGTATTTTTAATTTATTGTATTCTTTCTCAAATGCCGAAACTTGTTCTTCAAATTCCGCTAATAAAGAATCGTCACTAAGCTCAATTAACTCATCTATATCATTAACCTGAGATTGCAAAATTTGCCACGGCTCTACAGATTGCTTTAAGGCCGATAATTCTTTCATTTTTTCTTGAGCATACGTTGGATTATTCCATATACCAGAAGAACTCGTCTCGATCTCTAAATTATTTATCTCCTGAGTTAATTTGTTTATTGAAAGAATTCCAAGTGCATTTTCAATATTTTCAGATAAAATTTTAAGACGTTTTTTTAGTGGCTGCATACTAAAGCTCTTCTACCGCCTTAATAAATTGGTTTCCCCGATCTATGTAATTACTAAACAAACCAAAGCTGGCAGCTGCTGGGCTTAGCAAAACCGCATCACCTTTTGCTGCTTGTTGGTGAACTTTTTGAACAAGCTCAGATAAAGATTTTTCTTTAGAAATAATTTGATAATTTAAAAAACCGGCATCATCTAAAGTTTGAGCTATTTTATTTGATTCCTCCCCCATTAAGAAGGCCGACAAAACGTCTTCTTCAAGCATTCTTTCCGCCAATAGCGAATAATCTAGCCCCTTAGACGAGCCCCCTAAAATTAAATGTTTTGGCTTGCTAATTGCGTTAAGCGCCGCAATCGTTGCACTTGGCGTTGTTGCAATACTATCATCGTAATAATAAACGTCTTCTACTGCACCAATTAATTTAAGCCTGTGAGGCAAACCCTCAAAATCGGCCAAACCCTCCATGATCGTTTCAGGGCTTGTAGTATATAGCCAAACTGCATTTATGGCGGCGCAGGCATTTTCTAAATTATGTGAACCAATTATTTTTAAATTATTTGTACTGCCAAGCAGCTTTTCGCCAAAATAAAAATTATCGTTTTTAATATGAGCAAATTTTTCATTAGGATACGGCATAAGTGCTGCGTTACTTGTAGTCGCATTTACTAATGTATTATTTTCGTAGAAAACAAAATTGTCTTGCGCTGTTTGGAACTTAGTGATGTTCATTTTTGCCGAAAAATAATCTTCTTTACTATAGTGTATGTTTAAATGCTCTTCCTCCACAAACAGTAAAACGGCTGTTTTGGGCGAATATTCTATATCCCACAGCTGAAAACTAGATAATTCGTAAACCACGACGTCTTCAGCTTTTATATCTTGAAGCACATCTAGCGCCGCAATACCAATATTTCCTATTAGCCAAACTTTTTTACCCGCCTTATTTAGAATGCTCGCCACCAAACTAGCGGTAGTGCCTTTACCTTTTGTGCCGGTAATGCCAATGATAGGCGCTGGACATTTTGCAAAAAATTCATTTGTGGCAGACCAAATTTTGCCATCCGTTTTTATAGAAGCCGGGGGCAAACCAGGTGTTCTAATGACTAAATCAAAACCAAGCAAGTTTTTAAAAGCATCTTCGCCAATAATAGTTTTAACATTTTTAGGCATATCTACTGAAGGATAAGACTGATCTACAATTGTAATAGTGTTATTTTCATCGCTCGCATAATAACGATAGCTAGCTTGACCTTCTACACCATAACCTGCAATTGCAATTTTCATATTATTTTCCTTCTTTAAAAAGTTCTTTAGAAAATTTATCGTATGCCTTTTTATTGTCTTTTGAATTTATATTGCCTAGCTCTCCGAAACTCCATAGCCCTGTGTTTACAAATTCTTTTGTTAAATTAACTACGTCGTCTACTGACAATGAATTAATAATATCGGCAACTTTGTCTAGCTCTATATAGTTTTCTTTTAGAAAAAATTGAGCATAGCGATTAGTTAGAGCCGCCACTGTTTGGCCAAACTGCTGATATTCTCCAAAAGAATATCTTTTTACAGCATTCATATCTTCTTCGGAAATACCACCGTTGATTATATTATTAAGTTCTTTAATTATTAGATCGTATAAACGTGCGGAGTTACCAGGAGTAACTTGTGCAGACATATTAAACTCGCTAGTGCCATCGTATATTGGCCCTCCCCCTGAATAGACTGAATAACAAATACCTTCCTGCCTAGCTTTTCCAAAAACTCTAGAGTGAAAAGTGCCCGTAAGGATATGGGCTAAAGCATTCAATGCGTATTCTTCATTGCTAGAAAGATCGCGGTTTATACCCATAGATAAACCAAAGTATGTATTATTAACTTTAGAATTATTTATTTTTACAGATTTATCTGCTCTTTTATAAATTGTTTGTTTAATGCTAAAATTTTCTCCCAATGGCAAATTCCATTTTTCAATTTGGGCTAGCATCTCATCTAGCCTTGCGCCGTTCAGGTTTCCTCCCATTACAAAGCGCATGTTTTTTGTGGTGTGCGTTCTATGATAATGTTCAACTATATCGTTTAACTTAATATTGTCTAAAGTTTTAATTTTTTCTTCATCATTAAGCGCTGGTGAGCCTACAGATTTTATAACGCTGTTCCAAAGAACTCGCATATAATTTGTAGCTTGTCCTGTTAATTCCTCGTTTACTGTAGTTTTTTCTTTTGCTAAAGATTTTTCATTAAAAGTCATTTCCGTTAATGATTTGCCCTGTAGATCTAGTATCCTCTCGGCTTCAAAATCGGCAGAGCCACCAAAATACGATATGCCAATTTCTGAAGTAACGGCATTATTATAAGCCCCATTCTCGGTAAACATCTGACTAAACTTTTCAGGAGTTGGATATTCTTTTGTCCCATTAAATGCTAAATGCTCAAGAAGGTGTGCTGTTTGTTGAATAGACGGATCCTTAACGTATTTATTCCCTGCTCGAAAGTTAAAATCGTAGCAAAAAACCGATGCATCTGGAACGTCCACTATTAGCCCTTTTGCACCATTTTTCAATTCTACTTCTTTTACGTTGTGTTTTAAGGGCATATTTTCTCCATTTATGATTTATTATTAAACAATGGCTCAAGAAGGGCTGACAAATCGTTAATCTCTTGCTTTTCCCCGCTGCTTACGCCGGCAAGAACCCAAATATTTTCCTTAAAAAATCGTCCAGCTACTTCAATCATCGTATCTACATCTACTTTTGCAATTTGATTTGGAACAGTACTGTAATTACGAACGTATTCGTCTGAAAAATATCTACCGATATAAAAATTACTTATTTGAGATACGGTTTGCGCCCCCATTTGATAACGTCCAAGTGCAAATGATTTTGTTGCGTTAAGTTCAGAATCGGAAATTGTTTTCTCAAGCACACAGGCAAGCTCCCTAGAGATAATTTCAAAGACTTCTTTTGCCGTATCGTGATTAACTTGCCCTGTTATTTCCCAGGTGCTTTCGTTAGCGCCAATACCAGTATAGCTAGAAACGCTATAAGCCAAACCTTTTTTACGCGCTGCACCAAAAATCCTTGAATAAGTTGTGCCTGTTAAAATATGGTTAAGATAACCCATTGCTTCAAACTCGCTGTCTGTTAGCACCTGTGGTATTGTCATAAACAAACCAAATGTTAAATTGGTTGCACTTTTGCGCCTTATTAAAGAAGGTGGTGCTTTATGCAATTCATCGTAAGGCGCTTCTAGCCTTTCGCCTTCTGGTAGCTCAAAACTCTCTAGCTGACGTTTTATTTCTGCCTTTCGCCCTTTTAAATTACCAGCAATAACAAAACGCATATTTTTTGTCGTATGAGTTCGTTTGTGGTGCTCTTTAATGTCTTTTAGCCCTACGTTATTTATGGTTGAAAGCGACTGACGGTATGTTAGTGTGTCTTCGCCTAAAAGCTGTTGAACTCTTGGGTAAAGAACCCGATAATGGTCGTTTAAATAATTTGTTAGTTCGCCACGAACATTTCCTTTTTCCGACAAAAGTTCTTCGTCGTTAAATCGAGGCTGGCAAATTGATAATTTTTGCAAATCTAGAATTCTGTCCCACTCAAAATCTGCGCAGTCTGCTTCATAAACCATGGAAAGATCGTTAGTGTAAGCATTTCGATAAGCACCATTTTTTGAAAATTCTACTTCAAAATCGTGTTCGGTTTTAAAGCGCTTATTTGCTCCAAAGGCCATATGCTCCATAATGTGCGCTACTTGCTCTATGTCTTGAGATTTAGCATAACGATTCCCCGCCCTAAACTGAAATTGCATGTTCATAACAGTAGCGCCAGGGATATCTATTAATAATCCCCGTGCACCATTTTTTAGTCGTACTTCTTCTACGGAATGATTCATAATTAATTTACCTAATTAACGACGGTTCTTTTTTCTATTTTGTCGTTGCGTTTTCTTCTTTTTTCGCGCGATATTTTTTTTCTGAGCTTCTTTTGTAGCAGAAGCTTTTTCTACCTTAAATTCGTCGTCCATACTTTCAGGTGCTTGAGTTATTTCGTTAACACCCCTTTCAACTGCATTCTCGGCTAATCGCGTTAATTCTGTTTCGTGATCTTCAGAGGCAACAGCAGTTATATCCTGTCGACGCACGTGCATAACAGCCCTTAATACTTCGTCACGCAAAACGTTTTGCAAACCTTCGAACAGTTTTTGAGATTCAGAACGGTATTCAACAAGTGGGTCTCGTTGCCCAACACTACGCCAGTGAATGCCTTCACGCAAATGATCCATATTTTCAAGATGTTGCATCCAAAGCGTGTCTAAAATTTGCATATAAACTTCGCGTTCAACCTTAGCTAATATCTCCTTGCCAAGATCTGCCTCTTTTTCGTCATAATATTTTTTAACAGCATCTTGAGCAGCACTTAAACGAATTTTATCTTTGCTAATTTCACCAATCCTTTTAATTTCCGCTTCATCAAGTGGAAATATTTCTTCAAAATTACTATAAAAAGATGGATTGTTTTTTGCAGGCAATCGAACAAGCTCGTAAATTTTATTATTAATTAAACGTTTAATTTCGTAGCCAATGTCATCTCCCTGCAAAATTTTGCGTCTCATAGAATAAACTACTTTACGATGACGATTAATTACGTTGTCGTACTGAACAACACTTTTACGAGTGTCAAAGTTAAATCCTTCAACTCGTTTTTGTGCTGCTTCAAGAGTTTTAGAAACTGAGTTATGCTGAATCGGCATATCGTCTGGAACGCCTAATCTATCTAGCAAAGGACCAATTCTGTCGCCTTGGAAAATACGCATAAGATCGTCTTCGGCTGAAACATAAAATTGTGTTTCCCCTGGATCTCCCTGGCGACCACCACGTCCTCGTAACTGATTATCAATACGTCGCGACTCGTGCCTTTCCGAGCCTATAACAACTAAACCTCCTAATTCTTTTACGCCCTTGCCTAATTTAATGTCGGTACCACGACCGGCAATATTTGTAGCTAATGTAACCGCACCAACCTCACCGGCTTTTTCAATAATAGAAGCTTCGCGTTCGTTATTTTTAGCATTTAAAATCTCGTAAGGAACATTTTCTTTGTCTAGCCATTGCGCAATTAATTCGTTTTTAGCAATAGATGCAGAGCCAACCAAAACAGGGCGCCCAGATTCATGATGCTCTTTTATGGAATCGGCCACTGCCTTGAGTTTAGCTTTTTCTGTTTTATAAATAAAGTCTGTTTTGTCGTTTCGAGCCAAAGGGCGATTAGATGGAATTTGAATTACATCTAAGGAATAAATTTGCTGGAATTCTTCGGCCTCTGTAAAAGCAGTACCAGTCATGCCTGACAACTTGTCGTATAAACGGAAAAAGTTTTGGAAAGAAATTGTTGCAAGTGTCATGCTTTCCTGTAGAACGGCCACGCCCTCTTTTGCCTCTATAGCCTGATGCAGCCCTTCGTTGTAACGACGGCCTTGCATTAAACGACCAGTAAATTCATCTACAATAACTATTTCGCCGCTACTTGTTACAACGTAATCTTTGTCACGCTTAAATAAAGTTTGAGCTTTAATTGCTTGATCTACATGATAAACAGATTTAATGTGGTCGGGGCTATATAAACTTTTAATACCAAGCATTTTCTCGATTTTGTCGACACCCGTGTCTGTTAGCGCTACCTTACGATGCTTCTCGTCTACTTCGTAATCGTCTTTTTCTAAACGTGAGGCAATTTTGGCGAACTGGTAGTAGCTATCTGGATTTTCAGCGGCAGGTGCAGAAATAATTAATGGCGTTCTTGCCTCGTCAATTAAAATTGAGTCGACTTCGTCTACAATTGCAAAATTTAAGTCGCGCTGACGAAGCATTTCCACGTCATTTACCATGTTATCTCTTAGATAATCGAACCCATATTCGTTATTTGTTCCATAAGTTATATCGGCAGCATAAGCTTCTTTACGAGTACACGGACGAAGGTGTCTATTTTTTGAACCATCCTGAGAAGGAAGATCGAAATCTGGATCGTAGATATATGAGGCTTCGTTAATAATTACACCTGTTGATATACCCAAGAAATGATACAACTCTCCCATCCAGTCGGCATCTCGCTG
>JAGOZV010000023.1:6019-7821 GCA_018064165.1 Candidatus Saccharimonadota bacterium | reverse complement strand
AAAAACGCCTTCAAAAACGTTATTACAACAGGGGTTGTTGCAGGCAATGATGGTCGCAAGATGAGTAAATCACTTGGTAATTTTACCGATCCAAACGAATTGATGGATAAATTCAGTGCTGATAGTTTACGTTTCTTGCTCTTAAGCAGCCCACTACTTAGCGGTGAAGATTTTACACTTCTAGACAAGGATGTCGGTGATGTAGCTCGCAAATTAACTATGCTCTGGAATATGTATGATTTCTTTACTATGTACGCCGAAGTTGATGGTTGGGAATGGAACGGTTCAACAGAAGATCCGTCAGACAATCTAGAAAATCCTTTAGACCAGTGGATTGTTAGTCGTTTGCATCAGACAATGTCAGAGCTTGAAAGAAACATGGATGCTTACAACATTCCTGATGCTCTTAGCCCGGTATTGCCGTTTATTGATGACGCCAGTAACTGGTATGTCCGCCGTAGTCGCCGCCGTTTCTGGAAATCTGGTGACGATCAAGACAAAAATGATGCATATAAAACCTTACATTATGTGTTGACACAATCGGCGATTATGCTCGCACCATTTACACCTTTCTTGTCGGAAGAACTTTATCATAATTTAACAGGTTCAACAGAAAGCGTGCATTTGCTTGATTGGCCAGAAATTGGCGCAATCAACAAACTGGTTGTGAACGATATGAACGTTTTGCGTGATCAAATTACTCAAGCACTAAGTCTTCGGGCGAAAGCAGGCATAAAAATTCGCCAGCCACTTGCTAGTGTGACAGTTCCAACCATTAGTGAATCGGTAGACGCCGAAGCGATTCTAATGGAAGAACTAAATGTTAAATCTGTAGAGAACGGGCAAGAAGTAGGAATTGACCTGAACATTACTACCGATTTGAAAGAAGAGGGGCTATCTAGAGAGATTATTCGTGTGGTTCAGAATGCACGTAAAAAAGCTGGGCTAAATGTTGACGATAGAATTAAACTTAATCTCTCTTACGAGCAAGAAATTGAAGATGCTATCAACCATTTCAAAGTCATTATCGCTAATGAAACTCTTTCTACAGATTTAAGTCAAAATGCGAATAAAAACTATAGTTACACCGAAGAAGTAAAAGTTGACGGAACCCCAATTACAATATCTCTAGAGAAAGCAGGACAGAAGTAAACAATTTTAAAGTATAGGAAAAACGCTTAGTCTTGACAATTTATTAAATTTGTGCTAATATTATTAGTACAAATGAAAAACATAAACACATCAAAGCTCATTTTACAACCAATTGAAGACGATAGCGATTTTAACGTAGATACCGTCGGTTACTCTGATATTCAGTTTGATTTAACTGCTCCGGTAGACGAAAATAAACTAGAAAAATTTTGGAATAGTGTAGAAGAAGATCTTGAAGCCGACCCATTGTGGTAGATTTGTAGTTATTCTTTGACTTTATAATTAGCTTATGTTAACATAAACCTTAAGAACTATAGTTAAAAATAAATAAGGAAAAATAGCGTGAGTGAGACAATGCTAGGAAACAACAACGAATCTGAGAAAAACAAAGGACCAGAGGAGGCACCTTCATTAAGCCCTGAATTAGAGGCTGCTATGAATAAGGTTGAGAGATTAGAGAATGAGTGTAAAGAGTACCGTGAGGTGCTGTCGGCCATCATAGAGTCAGACATAAAAGCGTATGGTGGAGAAGAAAATATTAGTCCTCGCATTTCTGATTATCATAATCAATCCGCGGCCTACTTGGAAGGTTTGGAGAATCAATTAGCATCAGCAAAAGATGAAGTTTCGCTCTTAGAAAAAGAAAATAA
>JAGOZV010000023.1:0-5919 GCA_018064165.1 Candidatus Saccharimonadota bacterium | reverse complement strand
AGGGTAAAATTTTAGAATCTGTTGCTGCCGCAGAAAATGATCCTTCTAAAAAAGAGAAAATACCACGTTGGAAAAAAATAGGTGGAGCTATTTTAGGAGCTGCTATTTTAGGAGGTGCTATTTTTGGAGGTGTATCATTAAATAACCAGCTTAATTCAGACGAAGGACCACAAAGCGGAGATGCTGGCGTTAGCAGTGAAGCATCTTCAGAATATTTTTCAGACGTAATGGAAATAGGCTCGGCTTCAGGGCATGAACAAGAAGCAAATATAGAATCGGTTGGCGATTACGAAGTGGCAAATTATGGCTTCTTTAATGAAAATAAATCTCACTATAACGACATGGGCCCCGCTGGCGAAGTGCTTGACGTAAACGGAAACCTAAAAGGAGAAAGTTTAGAGGAACAAAGACAAATCGTAATTGATGAGTGGGAAGCTATAGGCAAGGAAGATCCTCACCGGGCTGCCGTTGCTTACATTTCTTTGGTGTACGGTGGAGATTACGAAAATCACGACGTAGAAGCGCTAGAAGCTCAATTTTTGCAGAATCCTGATTCATGGCAAGATGCACATGAAAAAATAATGGAAAAATTGCAAGATGGTAATATAACGTTTAAGTCACTTGATGGTTTAAGCTACTACTCTATGTATAATATCATTGGCGCAGATGGTACCCCTGAGATGGTGCAATCGTATATAGAAAATGGAGATGGCTTTGCCATAGTTATTGAAACTGAAGTTAACGGAGAAGTTCAGCAACAGATGTGGCGAGCAGATTGTGGCTGGCAGGTTATTTCGATTAATGAAATTCCAAACATTCCAGTTACAATTATTGACACTTCAGACACGAGCGTGCCAACTAGGCCAACAACCCCAGAAGAGCCTGAAATTCCAGTAATTCCTCCACCAGGACCAGAAGAGCCTGAAATTCCAGTAATTCCTCCACCAGGACCAGAAGAGCCTGAACCGGAAACCGAAAAACCAAAGTCTGAAAACCCAGACGATTATAAGGGAGGGGGAAATCCTGTACTAGAAATTCAAACACCAGCCGAGAAAGAGCCTTCGGCAGTAGAAAACCCAGCTCCTCCATCTGGTGAAATTCCAATAATTCAAGCACCAGACGTAGAGCTTGGAGGCGACGACGATTTTGTGATAAATATTGAAGACATTCCTGAAGAAGTGATTAACGGGGGTGAAGCCGAAGCTCCTGTCGTAGACGGGGAGACAGAAGAAGGCATTTAGTTAGAGGGTGAGCATAAATAAAAAATTAAAGAGGTAAGCATGAAATGAAAAAAATGTTCAAAAATACTAAAGTAAAAAAATTAAGTGCCTTAATCGCTGCGTTTTTAGCTGCAATTATTTTGCCGGCGTCAGCAATATATGCCTGGGGACCAGATCGCGAAACGTTCACGATTCAAAAGCCCGCTAGTTTTATTACCTTTAACTCAATCACGAACAATCCAAAACAGGGTGATGAAAGAGGCTTTTTAAGGGTTAAAGAATCAACAGCTCCAGATAGCGCTTTTGGTGACAAAGTAAGCCTAGTTCCAGGAAAAGAGTATACGGTCTACGTGTATTATCACAACAATGCTGCTGAGAACTATAATTTAGTAGCTTTAAACACATATGCTAAGGTGGAAATTCCATCAGTAGTTAAAAAAGGTAGCGACGGAACAAAAAGCGTTGGGTACGTTGGCGCGTCAAACGCAAAGCCAACCCAAGTTTGGGATGATATAGAATTTGCCAACAAAACAAACGCAGACATTGCGCTTCGTTATATACCTGGGTCTGCTACAATTCATAACTTTGGTGCAACTAATGGCGCTAAGATTTCTGATCAAATTGTCGGAACTGGCGCTCCACTTGGGTACAACAGCTTAAACGGCGAACTTCCAGGGTGTAACCAGTATGCCGGCTACGTAATTTTTAACGTAAAAGCAGAGCAACCTAATTTTGAAGTAGTAAAGCAAGTTCGCAAAAGTGGCACAACAGCTTGGGCTAAAAGCATTAAAGCTAAACCAGGCGATAAATTAGATTATCAAATAGAATACAAAAACACTGGAACTGTCACACAAGATAACGTTGTTTTGGTAGATAAATTGCCAACAGGCCTTAGCTTCGTTGCTGGCTCAACAAAACTAAAAAATGTAGCCTATACTACGCCGAAAACAATGCAAGATGGCATAGCTAAAGACGGACTAAATATTGGATCGTATACAGCGGGTTCTAACGCTTTCGTCCTATATTCTGTTACGGTAGATAACAAGAACGATTTAGTATGTACTTTAAAAAATCGCATTTCTGCAGTAACTAAAAATGGTACAAAAACGGACAGTGCAACTGTAGATTTGGGCGACGCATGTGATCCTAAGAAGCCGGTTGATCCAGAAGAGTGTAAACCAGGTATTCCAAACGGTGATCCACGTTGTGAAGATGCAACAGTTCCGGGTGGTACTACACCTAGCGAGCTTCCACGAACTGGCCCAGTTGAGATTGTCTTAACAATTGTTGCGGTTGCGTTAATTGTGTTGGGCGGTGCATATTGGTATGCTCGTAAACATAAAGGCTCAAAGAAGGGGCCAAAACAGTTTATCGCTACAGAAGAAACCGATTTAGATACTCCTGAAGAGGATATTATCGCAGAAGTAGAAACAATTACAACTGATGCGCCAGAAAAAGATGATTTTAAAGCAGAGGAAACCCCTGAAGAGATAGAGGAAACTCCTGAAGAATCAGAGGAAACTAACGAAGAGGTAGAGGAAGACATCTTTAAAAATGACAGCGATAAAAATAAAAATGATGAGAATCATTCGTAAATAACTAAATTAGTTATTTTAAGAGTTAAATACTCGTCTTAGGGCGAGTATTTACTTATCTGTAGACATCTGATATAATCAATGAGATTGTTATTAAGAAAAAAGGAATAATCAATGACAAAAGCAGTCGTAAAAGTTGGTGGCAAACAATATATTGTTACCGAAAAAGAGACCCTACGGGTGGACCTCCTCCCGGAAGGAACAAAAGAGCTCACGCTTGACGCATTGTTGGTTATTGATGGCGACAAAACTACTGTCGGCACCCCAACCGTAAAAGATGTTAAAGTAAAAGCAAAAGTTGTAGAAGAGCTTGTAAAGGGCGACAAAGTTCGTGTAATTCGTTACAAGTCCAAAAAACGTGTTCACAAAGAAATGGGACACCGTCAAAAATATTCACTTATTGAAGTTACTTCAATAAAATAAGTTGTCCTAAAAACTTCAACTTTATACTAAAGCGTCCTAAAAAATAGGGCGTTTTAAATTGCTTATGTAGGCTATAACGGGTATAATATTAATATATGACAACAGTTATTTCCGTCACTAATCAAAAGGGGGGTGTTGGTAAAACAACAACTGCTATAAATTTAGCTTATTATTTATCAAAAAGTGGCAAAAAAACACTTTTAATAGACTTCGACCCGCAGGGAAATGCCACAAGTGGATTTGGCATTAATAAAAACGATTTAATTTACACATCTAGCGAAGTGGTGGCTGGCAGTTGCACACTAGACGCCGCAATTTTACCAACAGATTATAAAAATCTTTATGTGGTTCCAACTGTTCCGGCGCTTGCCAATACAGAGGCAGAACTTTCGCAGGCGGACAAACGTTTTTCGCGCCTTAAAACTGCTATTGCGTCAAGCGATTATAATTTTGATTACATTATTATAGATAGCCCACCTAGCCTTAGCTTGCTAACGGTTAATGGGCTTATTGCTTCTAACTATATTTTATTGCCAGTTCAAACAGAATTTTATGCGTTAGAAGGTTTAGGCCAGTTGCTAGAAACAGTCAAGCTTATTAGAAAGGGCATGAACCCAGAATTAGATATTATAGGTGTTCTTCCCACAATGGTAGACTCTAGAACAGTCTTAAGTAGCCAAGTGCACGAAGAAATAAAGAAGCATTTCCCAGGGAAAGTATTTGACACTGTTATTCCAAGAAATATTAGGGTGGCAGAGGCGCCAAGCCATGGTGTGCCAATTGGTGTTTATGATAAATTTTCAAAAGGCGCTCGGGCGTATAAGGCGCTAGCTAAGGAGGTAATCAAGCGTGTCGAAAAATAAACATGGGCTTGGTCGTGGGTTTGAAAGCTTAATCCCAACAGACTTACTAGACGATACTTTTGATATTACTGCGTCAGAAGACAAAAAACTTACTTCTTTAAAGAGTATTCTTTTATCTAAGGTTAAGGCCGACCCTTCGCAGCCTCGTCGCCACTTCGACAAAGAAGGTTTAGAGGAATTGGCGCTTTCTATTAAAGAGCATGGTGTATTGCAGCCAATTGTTGTGGTTAAAAGCAATAACGAATATATTATTGTAGCTGGAGAAAGACGATACAGGGCTTCTAAATTAGCCGGCCTTTCCGAAATCCCAGCGCTTGTAAGAAGCTTGAACAGTCAAAATCGACTAGAGGTTTCATTAATTGAAAACCTTCAGCGTCGAGATTTAAACGCAATTGAAACTGCCACCGCTTACCAAAAGCTAAAAGACCAATTTAATTTAAATATTGATCAAATTGGCGCAAGAGTTGGTAATAAATCTGTAAGCGCCGTTAGTAATACTATGCGCCTTTTGCGGTTACCGAAACAAGTTCAAGAGCTTATCGTTACCGGAAAGTTAACAGAAGGCCAGGCTCGTCCATTAATTGGCCTAAAGCAAGAAGATGCCATTAAAATAAGTACCGCTATAATTAAAGAAAGTTGGAGCGCACGACGTATTGAAAGCCACATAAAAGGCTTGAAAGACAAAGAAAAACAGTCTACGTCAAAAGGCGTTGAAGCAACTTCTGCATTACAAGAAAACTATTACAAGCGTGCCGAAAATTTGTCCACTAAACTAAAAACAAAAGTAAGCGTAAAATCTAACGCCAAAGGTTCGGGTTCTTTAATTATTAAGTTTAAAGACCAATCAGAGTTTGATCGTCTAGTTAATTTAATTTAAATTTCCTCTTACTTTTAGAAGAATGTCATTTTATTAAAGGGGAATATTCTAATGGTTACAGGTCCGATTACGTCGTATAGAGGAACCGTGCCTAAGCCATTTCGTGAATCATAGGAAAAACCGTTTTGTCGATGATCGCCGGAAACAAAGACTTCATTATCTGGCACTGTAATATCTATGCTACCAGAGGTGGGGGAGCCAGGCTCGCCACCCGATTCTAGGGAGTCTGGGTTAAACCCATTTGGATTTTCGTTATTATATACAGTAATTTTGCCGTCCTCTACAACAACGCGCTCGCCTGGTAGTCCAATAACGCGTTTGACTAAATATTCATCGCCCAAACCAGTAGAAATTTGAGGATTTTTGAAAACTATAATGTTGCCTCGATCGGGAACCCATGTTTGATTAAATATATGAGAAATAGTACTCGGCACGCGATTTACTATTAGTCGGTCGTTAGTGTAAAGTGTACTTTCCATACTTGGGCCCAGAACACTGTAGCTACGGAAAACAAAACTGTTTATTATAATTGTACCTATAATTACGCTAATGATAAAAAAAGCTACGCCAATAGCATCTTGCAGAACAGGGTGTCTGTCGAAAAAATTTGCTTTCTTCATTACTGTAATGATTATACTCTGTTTTAGCGAAATAGTCAGTATACTTTTTATTTTTTTGCCCTTTTATGCGCGTCTAATGCAGAAAAGCTATAAATTATTTAGCAATTAAGTTATACTAGTATGAGCATTTATGAAGAAGAATAACAAGAATTCCTTGGATGGTTTTGTGCCTCGTCGTGCCGACGATGGCTTAGGTGAAAAACGTTTTCAATCTAAAACAAGCGAAATCAGTCATTCTAACTCTCGCATGTCTAAGCGCACCGATCGCATGGCTCGTACCGAGATAAAAACAAACTCTAAACAAGTGCGCAAAGAAATTGG
>JAGOZV010000003.1 GCA_018064165.1 Candidatus Saccharimonadota bacterium | reverse complement strand
AATAACCTTTGCCTTAAAAACTAAAACAATCTTTTTTCAGGTTTCTACACGTAGTGCCTAGCTTAGCTGAAAAAAGATATGTTTTAGTTTTTGATACAGGTTTTATTTTATTAAAAGATGTTTTTATGTTTTGATACAGATTTTTACTAAACAAAAAACGCCTATAGCAAGGGTGGGCATCGCTATAGGCGCATATTGCCCTTCAACCCACCCACGGGGCACGGCTTGGTATCTCGTCTCCACGAACGCAGTTACCAGCTGGTTAAAGGGGTTAGTATACATGCAACTATTAAGTTTAA
This sequence comes from Candidatus Saccharimonadota bacterium, assembly GCA_018064165.1. Classification (GTDB taxonomy): domain Bacteria; phylum Patescibacteriota; class Saccharimonadia; order Saccharimonadales; family Saccharimonadaceae; genus JAGOZV01. Next base: position 23,800 of record JAGOZV010000003.1, on the reverse strand, counting down.
AAGATGGAGGGTATTTACCTTAAAAACTAATTGCATGTAACCTAACTTTAAGTTAAAATAGGGGTGTAAGGTACATTTGGTTAGTTATTTCATAACCAATCATTACTATCTTAGCACTAAATATCATTAAAGTCAATACCTTTTACCATATAAATCATGAAAATCAATGCTGTACGACCTCAAGACAATATTTTTACTAACCAATTGGCTAGTATTGCTAAAGTTCCTAATACATTATATTATTGTGGCGAACTGCCATCTACCCCTGTTAAATCAGTGGCTATTGTGGGCAGTCGCAAGCCTACCCCCTATGGTAAATCTGTTACTGAAAAAATCGTGCACGCTCTTGCCGAACATAACGTTACCATTATAAGTGGCTTAGCGCTAGGCATAGATAGCATAGCTCATAGGGCGGCCTTAAAATTTAACACACCAACTATCGCAGTTATGGCACGTGGACTAAACGGAATTTACCCAGCATCGCATTTTTCTTTAAGCCGCGAAATAGTCAAAGCAGGTGGGGCGCTTATTAGTACTTATCCGGCAGACATGCCTGCGCAGCCATATCATTTTCTTGAAAGAAATCGAATAATTAGCGGCTTGTCTAGCATTGTTATTGTAACGGAAGCCGCAGTAAAAAGTGGCACATTAAATACTGCCAGTCACGCCCTAGAACAGGGAAAAGATGTTTTTGCAGTTCCTGGCAATATTACTAGCCCCATGTCGGCTGGTTGCAACAGGCTCATTCGTCAGGGCGCACAACCATTAATCGACACGTCCGATATTCTTTCAGCGCTAGGCATAAAAAGTCAAAAAACTACGCCACAAATTCCTGTTCGCAAAAATAAAACCGAGCAGCTTATTATAAATGCAATTTTAGCTGGAGCAAAAGATACCAACCAAATCATTAACGCAACAAATATAAGCCCTAGCAGTATTTTTGTTACACTTTCTACACTAGAAATAGCCGGAATTATTGAGAGTAGCCCCGATGGGGTCTGGACAATTAGCCAGTAAAGATATAATATAACCAACATATGACAAAAAATTTAGTAATAGTAGAATCACCAGCCAAAGCGAAAACCATAGAAAAATATCTAGGGAAGGATTATTCTGTTTTATCTAGCGTTGGGCATGTGCGTTCTATTGCTAAAAAAACCGCCTCTAAGACACCTCCTGTAGACGTAAACAACAATTTTGAAACCACTTACGAAATAGACCCTGAAAAACGCAAAGTTATTGCCGAGCTTAAGAAAGCGGTTAAAAATAGCGACGAAGTTTGGCTAGCAACCGACGACGACCGCGAGGGCGAAGCCATTGCTTGGCATTTAACAGAAGTTTTAGGGCTTGACGCTAAAAAAACCAAACGAATTGTTTTTAACGAAATTACAAAACAGGCTATTGAAGAAGCAATTAAAAATCCTCGCACCATTGATTTCAATTTAGTACGGGCACAGCAGGCTAGGCAAATACTAGACAGGCTTGTCGGCTTCGAGCTTTCGCCAGTTGTTTGGCAAAAAGTGCCAGGTGGAAAATCGGCAGGTAGGGTACAATCGCCAGCGGTTCGTCTTTTGGTTGAGCGCGAACGCGAAATTCAGCAATTTGAAAGCGAATCTAGTTATAAAATTAACGCCACATTTTTAAACGACAATAACGAAACTATTAATGCCGAGTTTAATCAAAAACCAACCTCTGAAGAGGAAGCAAATAACATACTAACAACCATTGCAGAAAATAATTTCACTGTTTCAGATGTCAAAAAAACCGACGGCAAACGCAATCCTCCGGCTCCTTTTACAACCAGTACCCTTCAGCAAACCGCTAATAACACCCTAGGTTTTAGCGCACGAGCCACAATGTCTAGCGCTCAAAAACTTTATCAAGAAGGTAAAATTACGTATATGCGTACCGATTCTGTTCACTTAAGTGGGCAGGCCATCAACGGCATTCAGTCATATATAAACAATAATTTTGGAGAAAAATACTCGCAAGTTCGCCAGTTTAAAACTAAAAGCGCTAATGCTCAAGAAGCTCACGAAGCAATTCGACCAACCGATATTAGCGCGTCCGTAGCAAGTTCTAACCCCTACGATCAAAAGCTATACACACTTATTCGTAATCGCACGCTTGCTAGTCAAATGGCCTCGGCTATCACCGAGAAAACCACCGTTACTATAAATGGCGATAATCTTCCTAATAATAATTATTTTGAGGCAAAAGGCGAAGTTATTGTTTTTGATGGTTTTTTGAAAGTTTACGGTTCAAAACAAGACGATACAATTTTGCCGCCAATTTCTTCCGGCATGGCATTAAGGTTTTCAGCAGCCATCGCAAAACAGGTTTTCTCTCGTCCACCAGCCAGGTTTACCGAAGGTTCGCTAGTTAAAAAACTTGAAGAGTTAGGTATTGGCAGGCCTTCTACTTACGCTACAATTTTAGGAAATATTCAGTTAAGGGGTTATGCAGAAAAGGGCGAAGGCGAGGGCAACGAGCGCGAAATTAAGCAATTAACAGTTTCTGCCGAAAATACCACTCCAGCTTTAGAAATTATCACCGAAAAAACCGGAGCCAATAAGGGTAAGCTTCTTCCAACCCCAAGTGGCGAATTAATTAGCGACTTTTTAACCAATCATTTTGACCAAATCGTAGATTACGGTTTTACAGCCCAGGTAGAAGAAGAGTTCGACGAAATTGCTCAGGGCAATATAAATCGCAACGACATGCTTCATGGCTTTTATACACCTTTCCACGAATTAGTTGAAAAATCTGGTGATATTGATCGCACCACCGTAGCGAAAGCTCGCGAAATAGGCACAGATCCGAAAACTGGTAAAATAATTTTAGCGCGTTTTGGACGTTTTGGGCCTATGCTACAACTCGGGGCCACCGAAGATGAAGAAAAGCCTAGGTTCGCTCCACTGCCAAAAGGTAAGCGTCTTGAAACTGTTACACTAGAAGATGCCTTAACCGCTTTCACTTTGCCACGAGAAGTTGGACAAACTGCCGACGGCACCAAAATTGAAGCGAACGTTGGGCGCTTTGGACCATACATAAAAGTAGGGCCACTTTTTGTAAGTATCAAAACCCTTGACCCTCACACAATTACCTTAAACGAAGCCCTTGAACTTTACGAAGAAAAGCTTCAGCAAGAACGTGAAAAAAATATTGCCGATTTTGGCGATGGAATAAAGGTGCTAAATGGGCGCTTCGGGCCTTATGTAACAGATGGCAAGAAGAATGCCAAAATCCCTAAAGACGAAGATCCTAAAACAATAACTCATGAACAAGCTAAAGAGCTTCTAAACAAAGCACCCGCTAAAAAATCTACTCGTAAAGCAACCAAAAAAGCCGTTAAGAAAACTGCAAAAAAGCCAGCTAAAAAGTCCGTTAAGAAACCTACCAAAAGAACAACAGCGTCTTCTAAATAAGCTTAAACATTTTTAACAAATAAACTTCTAAAATTGTCTAATTAATGTTATAATGAGATTATCATACTAATTGTTTGACGTATAATAAAATATATGTTATAATGATATGACACATAATAAGTTCGTTAGTATTTCTGAGTGGGCAGATAAAAAGGAAAAAATTTGCATGGCAGAAACAACAGAGAAAGACAAATCAGTAGAAATTAAAGATAAAGTAAATGAAATAATTGCTTTTATTCCACAAGAAAGAGAGCAAGAAATTATTTCACGTCGTTTTGGTCTTCACGACCACAAAGAAACCCTTGAACAAATAGGGGAGTTGCTTGGTATTACTCGCGAACGCGTTCGTCAGCTTGAAAAAGCAATTCTAAATAAGCTAAAGGCTTCTGTAGAAGAAAACAAAGTCCCTCAAATTAATTCTTTAGAAAAAGAACTAACAAAGCACTTAGTAGACCTTGGTCGTGTTTCCCGAACTAAAAACTTGGCCGAAAACATGTTTAATGGCGACGATAGCGATATGAATCAAGCACGTTTAACTTTTATTGCCGAACTTGCGCCAAATCTTATAGTTATTAGCGAAAACGATAATTACTATAGCGGAATCGCGCTAAAAGAATATGGCGATGAAAAATCTGTTAGAAAACGAGTAGACGAAATTGTTAATCTTGTAAAAACCAACAAGCAACCAATGACTGCCGACGAAATGCACGATAAATTAAGCTACGAACACCCTAAGCAAATCGCCGCGCTTGCTTCTTTAAGTAAAAAAATGGCAAATTTAAAAGAAAACTGGGGCCTAGCAAAATGGCCAACGGTTAATCCAAAAAATATTCGTGATAAAATTTATGTTGTTTTGCAGGAAAAAGGTAAACCAATGCATTTTTCGGATATTGCAGACACTATTAAAGATAGCGATTTTAAACGCAAAGACGTAACCAAGCAAGCCATCCACAATGAACTAATTAAAGACAAACGATTCGTTCTTATTGGCCGTGGCATTTACGCTTTAAGTAATTGGGGCTTTGACCAGGGTACTGTCGCCGATATTATTGGCAATGTTCTTCAAAATTCTAATGAACCTTTGCACCGAGACGAAATTGTTCGCCGTGTGTTAAAAAGTCGCCAAGTTAAAGAAACCACAATTTTATTAAATCTTCAAAGTAAGCCTCAATTTAAACGCGTGGCTAAGGCTACTTATACTTACGAAGCTCCCGAGCCAACTAAAGCATAAACAACTTGTGTTTACAGGGTAAAAGTGCAATAATTATATTAAGCATGGACGTAATTTCAACATTTTTTGAGTTCCTTCTTCAATGGTATGTTTGGCTGCCTCTTGCGGTAGTACTCCTAACACTTGCGTATTTAAATTTTAAGAAGGCCGATGAAATGCAAGAATACTTTGAAAGTGTTTTACTGGTTCTTGAAATTCCTAAGGCAAACGACAAGCAAGAACTCGCTGCCGAGCAGCTTTTTGCCAGTCTTCATGGTATTTTGCGAGATTCTGCTGAATTAAAATATAGCGAAGGCGTGCAAGAGCATTTAAGCTTTGAAATCGCTTCGGTGGACGGTCAAATTCGTTTTTATGTTTGGGTGCCAAAAGTTTTACGTAATTTTGTTGAAGGACAAATTTATTCTCAATATCCAACTGTTCAAATTCACGAAGCAAACGAAGATTACGCTTTAACAAATTTCAAAAATCACAAAGTAACTTATATTGCCGATCTCGATTTAATAGAAGATGATGCCTTGCCAATTAAAACTTTCCAGAATTTTGAGGTAGATCCTTTAGCTGGAATTACTGGCGCACTTGCGAAATTAGAATCTTCTGGCGACGAAATGTGGGTACAAATTTTAGTAAAACCTGTTAGCGATGATTGGCATAAAGATTCCGAAAAATGGATTAGCCGCACAAAAGCTGGCCGAGGCAGTGGCTTCTCGCTTAAAGGCTTTGACGCCACCTGGATTACCGGGGTGTTAGAGGCATTATGGAAACCGCCCGAAACTGGAATTGGTGGCGCCGCCACAGCACCCGAACTTTCCGAGCGTCAAAAAACTCAAATAGCCGAAGCCGAGAAAAAGGCGGCAAAATTAGGTTACGAAGTTAAAATTCGTCTTGTTTATGCAGGCGAAAGCACCACCGACGCAAGGCTAAAAATGCAGGCGCTTGCGGGCACCTTCAAGCAATTTAATTACGCAAATTTAAATGGTTTTAAAATTGTCGACCCAAGCTTTAAAAAAGAAGATCTAAATTATTATCAAAAACGCATAATGGGACGCAACGGCTATATTCTTAACATTGAAGAACTCGCTAGTATTTTCCACCTTCCTCATACAAATGTAGAAACGCCCAACGTAGTATGGGCAAGTAGCAAAACAGCCGAACCGCCGTCTAAATTACCTGTAATTACGGGTAATCAATCGGTGGATGAAGAAATTAGTGCCTTTGGGCTAACCAATTTCCGTGGTATAAATCATCAATTTGGTTTACTTCGCAAAGATCGCTCCCGACACATATACATAATAGGGCAAACTGGCGCTGGTAAATCTGGAATGCTAGAGCTTTTAGCGCTAAGCGACATATTTCATAATCATGGTTACGCCATAATAGATCCACACGGCGATTTCGCTGTTGACAACCTCCGATTTATACCAGGTAGTCGCATAAACGATGTTGTATACTTCAACCCTGCCGACACAGCTTTTCCTTTAGGCTTTAATCCTTTAGAAGTTACCGATCCTAATCAAAAAAATAGCATTAGCTCCGAGGTAATAGGGGTATTAAAGCGTATGTTCGGCGACAGCTGGGGTCCTCGACTTGAGTATATTTTGCGTTACACTATTTTAGCGTTGCTCGATCGACCTTCTACAACAATGCTAGACATTACCCGCATGTTAACAGACAAAAAGTTCCGCGAAGAAACTTTAACATACTGCCAAGATGCCGTTGTATTAAATTTCTGGCGAGTAGAATTTGGCACGTGGAACGATAAGTTCGTAGCAGAAGCAGTTGCTCCAGTTTTGAATAAGGTGGGGGCCTTTACCGCCAACCCAATTATTCGAAATATCATTGGGCAACCAAAATCTACCTTTAATATTCGTAAAATCATGGACGAAGGAAAAATTTTAGTCGTAAATCTTTCTAAAGGTTTAATTGGCGAAGATAACGCAGCCATTCTGGGTTCGTTCCTTGTTACAAAAATTCAATTAGCTGCCATGAGTCGCAGCAACATCGCAAACATAGAAGATCGTCGTCCGTTCTATTTGTATGTAGACGAATTTCAAAACTTCGCCACCGATTCGTTTGCCACCATCTTATCTGAAGCCAGAAAATACGGGCTAAATTTAACCGTCGCCAACCAATACATAAGCCAAATGAGTGACACCGTACGAAACGCTGTTTTCGGAAACGTCGGCACCATGGTCTCTTTCCGAGTCTCTGCCGACGACGCCCCAATTCTTTCCAAGCAATTTGAACCTCAGTTTGAGCCCGGCGACCTTCTACAAATGAACAACCGTCACTTCATTATAAACATGGTCATTAATGGCGAAAAAGCACCCGCTTTCAGCGCTACAACCTTAACCCTACCACCACAACAAATAGACAACACTGGTCGCATAGTCGAGAACACTCGTCGTAACTTCAGCCGTCCTCGTGCCGACATTGAAAAAGAAATAGACAAAGTTGTCTCGTCGTCTATACAAAAACAGCCCCAGAGGAAGCCTAGCCCTTCAACCAAGAATAATGCCAAAAATAATACTAATAGTAACAATACCAAAACCAACAATAACAATGCCATGAAGGCAGGGAAGGCGGCTGTAGAAGGCCTGGCTATAGCCAACGAGGGTAATTCTAATCCTTCTACTAAAAAAGCATCAGCTACATCTTCTACGGCAGCCACACCAACAAATCCTCCAAAAAAACGTCGCCGCAGTCGGCCTCGCAAACACACTTCCATAAAAAATAGTCCTAGCGACAGCGAGTTCATTGAAATTCCAAAAGCATAGTTTTAAATTACAACATTTTTTTGCAAATCTACACTAAAAACTTTGCTATACTAGACTAAAGAGTTAAGTTAATTTTAGGGGTATTTTTTTATGGAAAAATTATCAACCACTACTATTGAAGTGTTTGCTAAAAATAGGTGCGTACAATGCGATGCAACAAAAAGGACTTTCAATAAAGAAGGCTTAGTAGAGGGAGAGCATTTTAACGTAACTATGCTCGAAGATAACGAAGAAGCACTAGAGTCCATGAAAAACGCAGGCTATCTTCAAGCTCCAATTGTTTTTGTAAAAACAAAATCAATAGAAACAGACAAAGCTGTCATTGAAGAAGAGAACTATTCAGAAGAAAATATACCAGAAGAAGATACACTAGAAGAAAAGATTGTAATGGAATGGACTGGCTTTCGCCCAGATCAGATAAGGGCAGCCGCTGCATTAATTATGGGAAATGTTGGCATAGAAGCCCCTCGGTCAAATTAAGCAGCTACTAGTTCGCGGTCTTCTGCTTCTTGATTACTTGAATGAGCAGAAGAGCTTTCATTTACAATTCCTGACGCTTCTTCGTTCTCGCACGCAGGAACACGCTCTATAGCGAAGTTTAAATCTACATCTAATGCACCTTCTGCACGTAGGTCTTTAAGCCTTTCCTGTATCATATCTTCCCAAGGAAGATAATCACCCCCGCCTAATCCGTCTGTTGTTTTCATCTTCATTATTAAACTTTGTCGACGAAAAATCATAGCATTACAGATCAAATCGATAATACTTCTATCAAAATCTGCCCCAAGCATAACCTCCACCTTGAAACGCTCTGTATCATCAGAAAAATTAGTACTTAGATATTCTTCAAAATTTGAGGCCCCAAAAGAATTAGGTAAATCTTTTTCGCGCGCTAGCCCTAAATAAACCTCATTTAAGACCGCATCGTAGTCTGCAACGAATGGTTTAGTTTCTTTATTTTTGTTTTCAAACTTTTCCATTGTGTATTTCCGTTGATTGCTAATTTCAGTATATACCAATACAACAAATGGCGCAAATGGTTTTTATTTGATTTTTTTACCCATTATAATCCTGTCGCGATTTCCATACATTTTCAGGTGACGAAGGGGGAGGTAGTCATTACCAATCAAGCTCTTATAAGAGGGTAGGTTATCTGGATGAACTGTACTAAGAACCCAAAAATACCCCCTTTCTTTTATCCATTCTTCGCATTCTTTAAGCAATTTACGCTGAAAATGTTGACCTCGATGCTCCGGTAAAATAACACTAGATTCCATATGAGCCACTTTATTCAATGGTATTTTTTCATTAGGAACATAGCGAGAAAGATTGTCATCACTTTTACCAGGTATGCGAACAATTTGGAAGCCGGCAATAGCGCTATCAACAGATATTACAGCAATAAATCCTTCTGCGTCAATGTGTCGCTGAATAAAATCTTCGTCGTCTGCCACAAAATGATCCGAGTTGCTTGTTTCATTCTTAGCTAAATTCATTATTTTTACTATATTGGGTAACTCATTTTTTGTGGCTCTATAGATTTCAATTTTTGGCACAACGCTGCTCCTTTGCGGTCATTATTTTTTTAAATAGAATAGGGTACTACTTTTAGTATATAACATAGTTAAGTCTACACGCTAGAAAATGACAGCACGCTATATATAGAACAAAACTAGAACTTAATAGCATTAAATATATCTGCACAAATAAACCAATTTTATTAACACAAAGCGCAAAATAAAAAAGCATAGCATCAAACGCAATTAGTAACTAAAAGTAGGGCGCAATAAAAAAATACATAGCAAAAACAAAAAAAGTAGATGGCAAAAATAGTAGAAGCACAACACAAATACCAAATCATAGTTATAGACTTAACGTCGCACAATACTTCTTTTGGGTCTAAGAAATATGGCTATACAGATGAATACTGACTCAACTTTAAATAATCGAAAATACGCATTATGGCTTCTATTAACAGTGGTAGTGCTATTCATTTTCTATTTGTGTTCTAAATTAATTTTTAAAATTTATTTTAAGGTTCGTGTACACTTTGTTAGTACTTTATTACAACGATTCTACATAATCGCATGAAGTAAGCGCGCTATGGCTAAGGGCTCAATTTAATAGTTTTCCACAGCTATGGTCACATATTTGCTTTTTTTTAATTTTATTATATACTTCCCCTTTTTCTACTCCCCTCGCCTATATTTGCTTTTTTGATGTTTTAATATTATAATATGTTTTTTTCGTTTATGCTTAAATAGAACAAAAAACGAACACCACGTAGGGTGGAGGGGTAAGCGTCTATTTATAGTAGGCTCGGTTTGGCACCCGTAAATCTATAATGGCAGCCCCCTGCCCCGTTTCATCCATATAGGTAATCGCTTGCTTCATAGCGTCTACCTGTTGAGCAACAGACTGATCAATAGAAAAGATAAACTCGGTTGGCCTATTTGTTGTTTTCAGAGCAATTTGGCGGGTAGTGTCTGCAGGAAGAGATAAGTATTCAACCTGGTAGTTTTGATCGTGTACACTCGAGACTAAACGCCCAGAGAACTCTAAAATTCTTCTACTAATCTTAACCTCACCGTCGCTAATTAATCCACCCGCCAATGATGCATCACGTAATTCAATTTGTGGACTGGCAAAAAGATTATTCTGAAAGGTAACTCCTTCCGAGTCTACATAGTAGGTTTTGTCACCAACCTGCCATCTTATAATAGGCTCTCTGAAAACAATGTCATAGTTAGTTACGCCAAGTCCGTTGAAACTGGCGCGTTTCACATATTTAACTTCAGGTGCATCGTTTTGTAGAAAATTGCTTAAATCTGCTAAATCTAATGACAACCTTAATCTTGAAGAAGGTCTAGAGCCAAGATAACTATCAATTAGTTTTTCATACTTTTCTTTTTCTGGTGCATTTACTATATCGGATGAGGCAGAAACTGCATTAATTGTAACGTTAGACGTAAAATTAAATATTAGCGTCCCAATGCATAACACCAAAATAGCAAGAACGCCCAAAACTGTAATGGCTCGTTTTTGCAAAGCTTTTACGCGTCGCACACGTCGACGCTCAGATTTTTCAGATTCACGATCGCCACCTTCATTAGACCCTGGTGAATAGCTAGAAAGAGTTTTGCTTCGTACGTATTTATCGGAAGTTCTTCTTTTTGGCATGGCTAGTTATTTCTTTCTCCTACAGCCAGAACTAAATCTGCCACGTCTTTAGCGGCTTCAGGCTTAGCAAACTGGGCAAAATTTGAACTTAATTGTTCGGCCTTTTTTTCTGAATCAAGGATACCTTTTATTGCATCCACCAACAGGTTTGGTTCGTTTTCTAATTTATCTTCGTTAAGAATAATAACTGCATTTGCATCTTCATAAACTTTAGCGTTTTTGAGTTGATGACCACCAGTTAATTTTGCATTCGGTATTAAAATAGTAGGCTTATTAAGCGCCGCCAGCTCCAGTAAGCTTGTTGCGCCGGCACGAGCTACTACTACATCTGCCGCGCCTAAAAGACCGGCCATATCTTTACTGATGAAATCGTACAAGGTAAATTTTTTTGAGTTTTTTACGCTTTCTTTTAAAGACGCGTAATCATCTTGACCAGAGACAAGCACTGTGTGAGTAACCTTTTCCAGCCCTTCCCTAGCAGAAACAACAGCCTTATTAATTCTTTTAGCACCAAGTCCGCCGCCAGTAACTACAACCAACGGAATATTCACGTCTATTCCCCACCGCTTCTTGGCTTCGTTTTGTTGTTTTTTTGTCAACGGCTTAAATTTATCGTCTACCGGAATTCCAACGTAATAAGATTTTTCTTTAGGATAATTATAGTATTTCAATGGCGCACCAGTGGCAATTTTTGTAGCATATTTAGATAAAATTCTATTCGTTAAGCCTGGGTGAGCATCTGAATCGTGAATGACAAACGGAATTCGCAATAAATGAGCAGCAACACCAACGGGCAAACACACGTAGCCACCTTTGATAAAAATGACATCGGGCCTCCAAAAAATCAACTTAAAGAAGCTTTGGAAAAAACCAGCTATTATTAAAAATAAATCACGAATGTTAGGAAAAACAATTGAAGGAATCATTAAATGTTGCCAAAAATTAAGATGATTGTACCGGCGAAATTTTCCGGCACTTATTTTGCTGACATTAATTGATTCATCATAGCTATGCATAATAGATGTAGCTCTATCGTAAAAAACAGAGTCACACCAAAAACGAACTTCCGTGTTAGGATTATTTTTTTTAATTTCTTTAATAACTGCTACGACGGGTGTGACGTGACCGCCCGACCCCCCGCCGACTGTAAGAATTTTCATTCTGAGTCTCCTTTAATTTTGATGAATTTGGATGCTCTGTGTAACCAGACAGCTGAAAGATTAAGCCTAGCGCGGCAGCAATAAATAACATACTGGTTCCACCGAAACTTAGCAAAGGAAGCGTAATACCTGTTAATGGAATCAGCCCAATCATTGCACCAATATTTAACACGACATGCGCAGCAATCCAGCCAAATACTCCTATGGCGATTAGTTTCAATCTAGGGTCGACTAGCCTTTCGGCCACGTTAAGTATTCTTATAAGCAAAGCTCCGAACAAAAGCATTATTACGACTAATCCTACAAAGCCAAACATTTCACCCATAATAGCAAAGACTGAATCGTTAATTGCTTCAGGTAAATAACCGGTAGCTTGAACGCTGTTGCCAATACCGACGCCAAACATTCCGCCGCTACCAATGGCTATTTTGGCATGTTCTATATGATAAGAACCGGCATCTTCTACAGAAGTGGAGTCACCCTTAAAAAAGGTAGAAATGCGAGCAACACGGTGAGGTGATGAAAAAATCATTACAGAACCCAATAGTACAAAGACAATAGCTAGGCGTATTAATATTTTGCTATCCATGCCAGAAGCAAAAAGTGCAGCACTTGCAATTGCCAGTATGGCAATGCCTGTTCCAAGATCTTTTTGAATAACTACAACTAGAAGTAATGCAACTGCTAAAATGGCAAGAAACGGTACTATTGTCGTTTTAAAATCGTTAATTTTGCCTTCTTTAACACGATTTCCTAGGAAACCTGCGCCAAAAAGCAATATAGCAATTTTAAGTAATTCGGATGGCTGTATACTTATACCAAAAATATTAAACCAACGAGTTGCGCCTAAGGCGCTTTTTGCAAATGGCAAACCTAGCAATCCTGACACAGCTAGCACCACAGAAGCCAAAACTGCAATTATTAGAATTATCTTACTAAGCTTGCCCAGTTGATTAATTGGAAACTTAAAAGCAACAATAAATGCGATTATTGCTATAACCAAACTTTGCAACTGCTTAATAAAGAAATAAGAGTCGCCATAATTAGCGCCGTAAGCATTATTTAAGACAATTGCCCGTTGCGGCCCAATGGCGTAAATTATAACCAAGCCTAGAAGCATAAGTAATCCCATAACAAGCACGATCATATAATCGGGACGGTGTTTACGAGACACTTTTACATTGAAAAAATTACCGTCACTGGCGTTTTTATTCCACCAACTTGGTGATATTAGCAGTTTCCAATTCACAGTTAAATGTGACCTCCAAGCAGTGCCACTAAAATACCAATGAAAGCAGCCACTGAGCCAATCACCCAAAAACGCATTGTAACTTTTGTTTCTGGCCAACCAGATGCTTCAAGATGATGATGAATTGGAGCAGACAGAAATATTTTTTTACCGAAAACTTTTTTACTAAAAATTTGAAGAGCACTTGAACCAGCTTCTACAACGAAAAGTATGCCAATAATTGGCAACAAAAACAATGAGTCTGTAAGCATTGCAATAACGCCTAAACTAGCCCCTAGACTAAAACTACCCACGTCGCCCATGAAAAAACGAGCCGGATAAATATTAAACCAAAGATAGCTTAAAAGAGCGCCGACAACAGTAAATGTAAAACCTGCTAAAATATATTGTCCTTGAACCAGTGCGATTACGCCAAAAGCCATGTAGGAAATTGCTAACAAACCACCAGCCAAACCATCTAAACCATCGCTAATATTTACTGCATTTCCTGTTGCAACTACAGCGAAAGCAAAAATTGGAATAATCCACCAGCCAAGCGTCCAATCGCCCACAAATGGCACGTAAATACTGTTTACGCCTAGTTTGTAGTAGAAAAACCACCCTAAGAAAAGGCCCAAAAAAGCAATCATGGCAAATTTAATACTAGAGCGAAGACCAGCCGTACCTTTTCCATTACTGCGTAAATTTATTATATCGTCTAGTAATCCTACAATTGCGCCGCCAACCAAGGCCACTAACGGAAGATAAGTTTGGCCTCTGTCTAGATTGAACAACAAAGTAATAACCACAATTGATAAAATAAATACCATTCCTGCCATTGTGGGGATATTTCGTTTAAATTTATTGGCATGCAATTTATTAAATACAGTTAATTCTTCACCAGTTGTACTAGTTGTTCGTTGTTTTTTCCAAAATTTATAGCGATACGCAAAAAATGTGTAAATTGGCGTTAGCAGTGTTGCCAGCAAAAAGCCCCCGACTGCAAGAAGCATTATGTGCGGTAATTGTTCTATCATGGCGCCGAGTGTCTGATCCATATATTATCCCTTCGTTTTTATCCCTAAATAATCTATCATAAAGTTTGAAATTTCGTTGAAGATTGGCATGCTATGTGTGGTTCCCTCCATTTTAGAGCCTTTTTTAGAGACTCTTACCATAATAGCGTATTTCTGGTTATTATCGCCACCATGACCCAAAAAACTAGCGATTGTTTCATCTTTAGTATATGCACCATTACGTATAACCTCTGCTGTACCTGTTTTACCGCCAATATTGTAGCCTTTTTTATGTGTAGAATAGGTATACGAATTAAGCGATTGATTAGTCATTTCTTGCATTGTAACAGAGGTAGATTCTTTTATTATTTGTTCGCCTGCTTTAACTGCATCTTGTACGTATTTTCCGTTATTATCTACCACACCAGCAACTACCGTTGGCTGAAAATACTTTCCACCATTAACAAGCGCTGAATACCCCGAAACTGCTTGAATCATTGTAGGATAAAGGCCTTGACCAAAGGACATATTAGAATATCGTACAGCGTTTCCCTCTTGCTCTTCTGGGGAAATTACCATACCAGGAACTTCTCCGGTTAATTCTATGCCTGTTTTTCGTCCAAGGCCGAAACGATCGTGAAAATAGCTGTAAACCGTTTGACGAGCTTCTTTAGTAATATTATTGCCATTCCCCATTCGTTTAAATGCTGTTACCGTGCCTGTATTTGACGAAAGATTCAGGACTTGCTGAAAAGTTAAAGTACCCGTATGGCCTTTTAGCGCATTATTTATTACTCGGTCTTCGACCTTTATTGAATCGGTGTTAACGTAGGTATCGGTTGGTCTTATTGCACCTGTATCAATCGCTGCAGCTAAAGAAAATGGCTTTATAGTAGAAGCAGGCTCGTAATCTAAACTAATAACATTATTATTAAAAGAGCTTATGTCTGTAACTTTATTGAACTCGGCCGGTTTATAATCTGGCAAGTTTGCCATTCCTAAAACTGCGCCAGTATTGGCATCCATAACAACTGCACTTAAACTATCCGCACCAAACTTTTCTTTATATTTAAGAAGAGTTTGTTCAACCTGATATTGAATATTTCTATCGATTGTTAAAACTAAATTATCGCCATTTTTTGCTGGCTGATTAATATTCTTACCGCCAATTGTTAAAGGCACCGAGCTTACATCTGTAACAGATTGAAGGAGGCCGTCTTCGCCTTTAAGCCTGTCGTTTAATTTGCCTTCCACCCCATAACGACCTTCGCCAGAATGATCAACAAAACCTAACACCTGAGACGCCAAAGATCCTTCAGGATAAACGCGCTGGGTACCCTCTTGAAAACCGATTCCACTTAATTTTTTCTCTTTAATTAAATCGGCTTGATGACGAGTTAAGCCTGTTGCAAGAATTTGGTATCGCGTATCTTTCTTTGCTAATAAATCTTCGAGGTTCTTTTTAGCATTACCCCCCGCCACGTCTTTAACTGTAGAAATTATTTTATCGTCTTCTTTGGTAATTTTAGGATCGGCGAAAACTGTATATATTGGTTGATTTAAAACCAACGGCCTAACAGAGGAGCCGTCTTTAACATAAATAGTGCCACGTTTTGCTGGCAGCTTTAAACGCTTAAGTTGCTCGTTGTCGGCAAGTGCCACGTAATGATCATGTTTAATAATTTGCAAATAAAATAATCGTCCAACGAACAAAAAGGCCACTATAAATATAATGAGGCCTAGAAGTTCTATACGTTTATTTAGCAAAGATTGATTCATAACCTTTATCTAGTATAATTCACTTCGCTCGGTGATACCATAGCTGAAGCAACATCGCTTGATTTTACTGTTTCAATTGCCGTTAGACGCGCGTTTTCAACTTCTAAATCTTCGCGCTGAATATTTAATTCGGCAATTTGGCTTTCCACTTCCTGAGTAGCATAATCGTAATTCGTAGCTTGGGTGGCTTGCGTTAAATAAATAAGCCCCAAAACTGTTACCATTAGTGCTACTAAAATAGTGTGAGCAACTGGGCCGAGTTTAATCGGAGATGCGAACGCGACTGTATTTTGATTGCGAGAAAAACTATTTTCTCTACGGCGCGTGCTAGTATAAGAACGTGGTGGTTGATACTGCATGTTTGTTTTTTCGTTTTTATTTTAATATTTTGGTCCTGCCTGCCCTAGTAATTAAGGCAGGCAGAGTTTTTGCTACTTTACGCGAACTTCAACAACTTGTGTTGTGTCAGCGAATTTCACAGGAATGTGGATTGGCATTTTTGAACCCTTTCCTATTTTTTTATTTTTTCACTGCAGCACGTAGCTTGGCGCTTCGTGACCGCGGATTGTGAACATCGTAAGTTGCTCCGTCTATGGGTTTTTTGGTCAATAGCTTCAGGCTAGCCTCTAAGCCGGCTTCGTCCTGATCTTTAAAATACTGTTTAACCAACCTATCTTCTAAACTATGAAAACTAATTATGCCGACGCGACCTCCATTATTTAATAATTTTGATAGTTTTGGCAACAAGTTTTCAACTTGCTTAATTTCTTCGTTGGTTGCTATACGCAGAGCTTGAAAAGTGCGCGTGGCTGGATGAGTTTTTTGCCATCCCCCACGATGCTGGCTCAAGATTAAATCAGATAATTCCTTTGTTGTTCTAATTGGACGGTTTGTACGAATTGCCTCTACAATTCTTGCCGTAAAAGCTGGCTTTTCTTCGCCATATTTTGCGATGATAGTTTCTAGCTCTTTTGGCGTGGCCCGATTTACAATATCGGCGGCCGAAATGTCTTGACGACGATCCATCCGCATATCTAGCGGACCGTCTTTATTAAAGGAAAACCCTCTCTCTTCTTTATCGAGCTGTGGTGACGAAACTCCCAAATCCACAAACACGATGTCGAATTTTTTTTCCTCTTCTATAAGCTTTTCTGTGGCGCTTATAAAGTCGGTATGCATTAATTCAGCTCCCTTCGCTTGAAGCGCTTTAAGGTTTAAAATCGCGAATTCATCACGATCAACCAAAACTGAATCTTTATAGTTTTTAGTTATTTTTAGAAACTCTTTAGCGTGCCCCCCATACCCTGCGGTTAAATCTAAATAAGATTCGCCCTTCTTTGGTTGAAGAATACTAAGAGATTGCTCTAATAAAACTGGAACATGTAAATGTGGTGGATGTTCTTTTGTATCCAATTGAATACTACTCATTCTTCTACTATACACTATAGTTGAAGTTCGAGATCACCTATCCAGCGGCCGACTGTTTGTTTTTGTTGGTTTTTTGTTTTTTATAAGTTATTAGATATTAGCGATTATTATAAAAACAACCATAACTATTATCTAATTGAGAGACTTATGTGTGAGGTGGAGTTTTTTTTGGGAGGTTTTTTTGAGGAAGGTGCATTGATCTTTTAAAGTGAATCAGAAAGCACTTGTCTTCCGCCAGGTAGCTGATCTCGAGAGTTTTCTTTGTTGTTGAATTGTTAATGTGCAATGATCTTGTGGCTTCTCTACGGCTTCATCACTCGCCAGTAGTGCCCTGCCCTAACTGCTACTAAATCTCGGTCGATGCCGGCATAATCTAGTAAGTGCTGTTCTACCGTAACGCGACCTTGCTTTTGGTCTAGTTCGGCCTCGGTTTTACCGCGCCTAAACTTTACGTTTAAATCGGCCACTCTTTCATCTAGGATATCGCTTGATTCCAAGGCTCTTTCTACTTCTATATCCCAAACATTCTTTGGATATAAATGTAGATATTCGCCAAAACCGCGAGTAACTACAATTCCACTGGCAAATTCTTCGCGTAGTTCAGATGGAATCGTCAATCGTCGTTTCTCATCTAGCTTGCGTTCGAAATAATCGAATTTTGCCACTGGTTGATTCTCCTTTCAAAGAGACTGGGGCTGTTATTTTTTTGTAGTGGTTTTTTGTTTTTGTGATAATTATTTATCGTTGCCACTGCTTATACTATACTACCCACTTTTACCCACTTCAACCCCCATTTTTGACTTTTTTTACTTATATATTAAAGTTATCCACAATTTTGTGGATAACTTTCTAATCTTTACAGAGGTAGTATATCGTTTTTTTAATTATGAAATGTGGTAATTTTTGCTATGACAATAACACAATTCTATTAATCTACATTCTTAACATAATCGTATAAGTCGAATAAGGCGTTTGCAACAGCCTGAGGGTCGTGGCGGATTAAAGTTCTGTCGGCAGCCATTGGGTCGCTCGCAGCATTTTTATTTTGCCAAACTACGCCAGAAAGTAACGGCGCTCCTACAGCCAAAAAAGCTGATTCGTTTAGTATGTCTTCATCATATTCAACACTCATTTCGTCGTCTTTAGCATATTTTTTCAATAATTTTTTAGAAGGAGTTTCCGTGTTAAACAACACGGCGTCTAGTACTTCCCCGCCACATAAACGATTTATTTCATTCGCAAAATCATGAACCATAAAATTATCGGTTTGCCCAGGTTTGGTAACTAAATTACAAACATAAATTTTTAAAGCTTTTGTAGTTTGAAGAGCTTTTTGAATGCCCGGCGCTATTAAAGCTGGCGCTAAACTTCCATACAAATTACCCGGAGCTATTACTACCATATCTGCTTGATTAATAGCGGTAATTGCCCGAGGATTTGCTTCCGGGCTTGGATCTAACCAAAATTCTGGAGATTTTTCTCCTAGTTTAAATTTAGAATATCCAATATTATGTTCGCCCTCGACTATTTCACCATCGGGGCCACGCATTTTTAATGTAACGTCGCTTAAAGTTACCGGCTCAACAACGCCTGTAATATTTAACAACTGGCTAGCGAACTCAACGCCTTCAGCAAAATTGCCTTTCATTTTTTCAAGAGCTGTTAAGAATAAATTACCAAAGGCATGCCCCTTTAGGCTTCCGTCGGTAAAACGATAGTTGAATAAATCACGAAGCTCTGGCGTGTTGCTTAGCGCTACTAAACACTGCCTAATGTCTCCTGGTGGCAAGACGCCAAGCTCGTCACGCAAAACACCGGTGCTTCCACCGTTATCTGCCATGTTAACCAAAGCTACAAGTTGAGGAGTCTTAAATTTCAAGGCCGAGAGCAGCGTAAATGAACCAGTGCCTCCACCTATGACGGCAATTTTTAATTCTTTATTCATAAATGGATCGATACTCATAGATACACTTACTTCCTTTCTACATTTTTTTGCAACATTTTGTCAATTTCGATTGCTTCACTACTTACCGTAATGGCCATTTTATTTAAGCCCTTTAAATACAACGAGTGCAAATTTTTAACACGACTTAAGGCAACATAGCCCATCCCTTCCACGAATGCACGACTTAAATCAATTTCGGCGCCATCTAACGTCATTCCCTGACTTTTATGAACAGTAATTGCCCAAGCTAGTTTTAGCGGTATTTGTTCAATCGAGGCTAGTACAATTTCGCCGTCGGCTAAATTCCACTCGCTAGTTTTTATGCGTACAGTATTGCCATTATTAAATTTAACGACCGGATCGCCATATTTAAAATCTACCACCTCTCCCAAGCTACCATTCACATATTTTCCGTCAGGAGAATTTTTTATTGACATAACATGAGCGCCTTTTTTCAATTCTAAAATTGGCGCAGCCAAAATTGCACGCCTTAAAACTTCTACATAATGTTTTGTACCTTCGGTTTCCTGGCTATAAAAATACGACTTCCCTTTTATTTTGGCTAGCTCTTTTTTGTTTATAATATCTACGTCTCGATTGGTTGTGTACAATTTTGTCACAATTTCATTGCTGGGCGCTTCGGCATCTATTCTATTAAGAAGTGTTTGAACTTGGTCGCGCTTAAGGTTATTGGTGCGCATAGCTGTTAATATCGCCGACAGCTCCTCGTCGGCCTGACGATGCTGCTCGTTTAAATAACAAATTTTTAAGCCAGCTTGCCGCCAAGCTACACTTTCGGTAACGAAACCGCCCTTAAACTCATCGTCGTAGCGATTAACTGGTGGGAGTTGAAAAAAATCACCACTCATTACTAGCTGAATCCCGCCAAACGGACTATTGTTTTTTCTAATTTTTTTAAGAATAGCATTTACCATGTCTAGGCGATAATCATGCAACATTGAAATTTCATCGATTATTAAAATATCGGTTTCGCAAATATTCTCGCGACGCGGTTTACGAATTTTGCTATAGAAATTTCCACTGATCGAATTTGCCACACCCATTCCCGACCAAGAATGAATAGTGGTGCCGTTTAAATGTGTAGCAGCCAGGCCTGTTGTTGCAGTAACAGCTACGGTTTTTCCCTTTTTACGAGCCTCATTAATGAATTTGTTTAATAAAAAAGTTTTACCGGAACCAGCTTGACCCGTTATAAAGACATTTTCTCCACTATGCAAAATTTTTAAGGCTGTTTTTTGATCCACATTTATTTAGGCCATTCCGCGTGGCGCTTCCCCCTCTGAATCTTTAAGCAATTTTTTGCTTTTAATTTCGTAACGCTTGCCTGTAATGGCGCTCGTTATGTAATCTTCATTAATTAAATTAACAAAAGTGTCTAAATCGGACCCGTCCATAATAATTATTGAGCCGTCGTCGTCGGTCATGAGGTCTAGTTGCATTTCGTCGGCATAGTCTACCGCCTGCTCTTGGCTAACTTCGCCAATTTCTAATTTTTGCAACTTATTGATGGTTTTTTTACGATCTTTCACCAAAGCCTGCAAATTTAGACCTTCAGGAAAGCTAAGCTTGTAGCGCTGTTCAATTTCTGCAACCTGTTTGTCGGCCAACGCTTGTTTTTTAAAATCGTAATTAAATAAGCGCTCGAATTTTGATTGATTAAAAATAAAAATGTCTTGCCCAATAATTAGCACCTGGTTATCGGTAGGAATTTTAAACCCAACGTCGGCAGAAAATGATTCAAAAGTACTTCCATTTACCTGCCAAGCGGTCGCCCCTTTCAAAGAACCCGCTGTTTGCAACAATTTAACAGAATAGAATAAAGTTTCCGGATTTTTCTTAGAGGTTATTCGAGCTAGCACGCCTTTTATTTTTTTCAGTTCGTGATCGGTTTCGTTAAAATCTATAACATCACTTCTTTGTTTCTCAATTAAATGCAGCAAAGTGTCGGCTCGTCCCACCTTTTCAAGTTCTGTACGAAGTAAAACATTTTCTTCGGCTTCACTTAACTCGTAATCTCGAACAGACAGCCCGGTTCCTGCGCCCAAATTTACATAATTAATATAATCAAGCAAGAAGAAAGGCTTTAACTGCGAATCCAAACTACTATCTAATTTTACCGAAAAGGGTGTGTAATTTTTATTAAATAAAAACAGCTCAATGTCTAAATCGTTTTTTGCCGCATCGGCTCGGTTTGCCCAATGAAAAATATCGGTCACTTCTTGTTTTGACTCTTCGTTTTGCGATTTATCAACAATTTTTTCAACAATCTTTTCGTCCATTTTTTCGTCCATTTTAATTTTTTCCTATTATTTCCGTATTGTTACCTAGTTTTTTTGAGCGAGCTTTATTTGCCCATTCATCGGCTAACTCGTTAAGTTCAGTGCCATTATGCCCTTTCACCCAAACTAGTTTAGCCTGTGATTGTTCATGAAGAGCGACTAGTTCTTTAACGATATCTAAGTTTTTAATTTCACCACCTTTTTTCGTCCAGCCTTTACTTTTCCAATTAGGCGCCCATTTAGTAACAACATTTATCCAAAATTCGCTATCTGTTTGAATTTCACAAGGATTACTTCCAGCATCTTTAAGTGCAGAAATTAGAGCTTTGCCCTCCATGCGAATATTTGTAGTACTACCCTCTTCTGAGCCAATCAGGTACGGCTCGCCATTCTTGATAACGGCAAAGCCACCAGGCCCAGGGTTTGGACTGGCACTACCGTCTGTAAAATATACTGTCATTATTCAATTGTACTACGATTTGAGTCTAAGCCGTAGTATTTTCGCCTACGCGCCCATTTGGGAGCAATTCTGGCTTCAATTAAAATTACACCTGCTAGAATTAATCCGCCACCCAAAGCCATCTCTATAGATAACCTTTCGCCCAAAGCAATAACTGGAATTGCTACAGACAATAAGATTCTTAAATATTCTAACCCTGCTACAGGCGCTGAACCTAGTTTTTTATATGCCAAGGTGGTAACACTTCGCGCAAATAACATTACAACAATTACTGAATAAATAATTGGCAGAATAATATTTAACCTAAAGACATTATTAAGAGATGGGGCTGGTGCATTAAGAACCAGAATAAGGATGGCCGTAAAAAGCACTCCTACCCACGCCACTATACTTAAGCTTGTCCAGATTTTCATACCGGCATCTACAGATTTTTTCGCCATAATATACATCATTGGCGAAGCTACCGCATTAATTACAGCAAATACCGTCGCCAACGGATGAACCGCGATATTACTTCCCCCAGAAGAAAGTAAAGGTAAAAATATTATCAAAAATCCACCAATAGCCGCTAAAACAATTCCAAAGAAAGATTTCCGAGGAACGTGTTCGTTAGCCAGCATAACAGAAAGTAGCATTAAAATTATTGGAGAACTTATGCCAATCAGCGATGGATAGCTCGCTTGGCTTAAAACGATTGACCCGCCAATAGCTAGAATAGCGGACGCGTAGGCCACCCCTGCTATTATGGCGAATTTGAAGCTTTTACTATTAATTCCTTGTCGTCCAAAATATAACGCTGGCAATAATGCAATGGCAAAAAGAAGAAAACGGAATAAAGACGACCAAAGTGGGCCAATTTCATGCAGAACGGGCTTCATCATTGCATTATTGGGCGCAGTCGCTAAAACAGCGATGAGCGCCACAATGAACCAGATTATTTTTTGCTTTTTTGTTTTTATCATGTTGTTATACTAATAGTATATCACAGATTTGGTAAAAACACAAGCTTTATGGTGTTACTTAGTCTTTTTAGTTTTTTCGCTATTTTTGAAGCGTTTTTTTAAATATTCTGAAAGCCTTGTACCGTAAACTGGGCTTTCCAGCGCTACATCTATAACTGCCTGTAGGTATTTAAACTGATCTCCGGTGTCGTGCCAAACACCATCTATAAATTTTCCGTACACTTTGTCGGATTGGGCTAATTCATTTATGCTATCGGCAAGGGTTATTTCGCCATTTTTATCAACTTTTTCTTGAGCAATAATTTTAAGAATATCTGGCGTAAGCAAATATCCACCAACCGAGGCGAACTCGCTAGGTGCATTTTTTTCTCCGGGTTTTTCAACTAAACTTTCAATCTCGAAAACTCTATTTTCTAACTCGTTATTAATTTTTGCCATACCATATTTATCTGCGTCTTTTTTATCTACCTCTATTAGCGAAATAACAGATTTACCAGTTTTCTGGTACGCCTCTTTTAGCTGCACGGCTCGTGGCACATTACCCCTAAAGAAATCATCTGCGAAGAAGACAAAAAACGCTTCGTCATCGTCTATTAAGTGCATAGCGTTAAGAACAGGGCGAGCGTTCCCTTTTGGTGTACCTTTTTGACGGACGTAAACGAAGTTTGCCATTTCGGCAATTGCCTTGATTTGCTCTGCCTCTTTAATTTTCCCTTTTTCACGCAAATCGTACTCTAGTTCGTCGGAACGATCGAAATGGTCTTCTATTGAACGCTTGGTACTACCGGTAACTATAATAATTTCCGTAACGCCAGCCGCCACAGCCTCTTCTACCACTAGCTGAATAACTGGTCGATCAATAATTGGAAGCATTTCTTTTGGCATTGCTTTGGTTTGTGGCAAAAATCG
>JAGOZV010000064.1 GCA_018064165.1 Candidatus Saccharimonadota bacterium | reverse complement strand
CGACGAATGTGTCAACGTGGCCACTTGCCCGCCAAACTTTTTGATTCATTAAAATTGCGGCGTCTACACCAAACATATCGTTGCGTTCTTCAACAAAAAACTGCCACCATAAATTAATAATTTTTCGCTTCAAAGAAACACCTAATGGACCATAATCCCAGGTTCCACTGAGTCCACCATAAATATCACTACCGGGATAAATAAACCCCCGTCTTTTAGCAAGGCTAACAATATTATCCATTTCTTGATTTTTTGCATTCTTATTCATATCTTTTCCTAGTATACCAGATTAAATTGCTGCGTGCGCACGCGTTATATTTAAGCACTGGTCAATTATATTATTTACACCATCAATTCGACAAGTTGTAGCAATCGAGTTAGCTTCTAGCACTCGCAATAGCTTAATGTGGTTAGTAGTAATACCACCTTTTGGGTTAAGTGCTAAGCTTTTTTCGCCAATATTGTACTCGTAATTTTTATCTGGCAAAATTTTATTTCCCTTATCGTCGTAATGCAAACTAAGGCCATAGCCCAAAAGCTCGCTAAACCTTAAGTAGAACCAAGTCTCAATTATTTTCGTGTTTATTTTGAAATCGTTTAAAGAAGAAAGTGACTCTTCGAGCAAGCTAAACCATTGCTCGCTATCTGTTGTGTCGCTATTTCTATAAACTAATTCGATAAAATTATATGCAATTTGCATGTGGTCGTAATCTTTAATTATATTTTCAAAATAAGTATTTATTCTAGACGACGTTAGAACTTTTAGACTTCCTTTACCCTGCAAAAAAGTTACGTCATTAACAGCAAAAAGTTGAATACCGCCAGCTAATTTACTTTTTTCTTTACGCGCACCCCTAGCAATGGCGCCAACTCGTCCTAGCGGAGTGATAAACTCAATAATTTTATCAAATTCTTCGTAATTTCTGCGGTCTAACACAATCGCCTTTGTAGAAGTAAATTTATTATTCATTTTTTAAATTCTTAATTTCATAAATTATATCTTTTGGTGTCATTGTAGTTTTATCTAACAAAGCCTTAGCGCCATAAGGTTTTAAATCGTCTAAATTTAACTGAGCACTTAAATTACTACAAATAATAACTGGGATAGCAGAAAGGTCCTCGTGCGATTGTAGCTCATTCATTAAACTAAAGGCTGTGCTTCCCGTTAAAAGTAGATCCATTATAATTATATTTGGGTTAAAATCATCTATATCATTTATAGCCGCCACCGCATGAGGTGAAATTTTTATTTCATAGCCCGCTACCTTCAATGACTCGGCAATAGTTTCGGCAAACCATTGATCATCTTCCACTAATAAAATTTTATCGGCCATTTTCTTATATCTCGAACAATTTAAGTTGCGAAGAAATTGGCACGTCTACATAGAAAGTTGCCCCATTACGATGTCGAATGACACCAATTTTAGAATTTATAATTTCGGCAAATTGAGAAGAAATATAAATACCCAAACCACTACTTGCTGGCCGTGCGTGGACCACCTCTGCATTTTTTGTCATTCCATTTTTTATATCTTCAAAATATGATGCCTTAATAGCTGGGCCAAAATCTCGTAAACCGAACCTTACCTTATTTTCTTTTTTATAAACTTTAAGATTAAGTTGCATTTTTTCATTATCAAACGTGTAATTTATAGCATTATCTAAAAAATTACTTAAAATTCTTCCTAATAAATCGGCATTTGAAATAACTAAAGGAATTTTTGTAGGAGAATAAAAAGCTACACTTTTACCCTTTGCTTCTATGTATGGTTTCATATCATAAAGTAAATCGTTGCAAACTTGTAAAGGGCTTATTGGCGAAAGAGGAAAAAGAGTTGGGTCATTTAAATTATATGCACGAGTTAAGTCGGATGTTAGTCTTAGCGCTTTTTGAGTAGTTAAATAGATTCTGTTAACAGAAACAGATCGTTGATCAGCAGTTAGACTTTCGTCTTCCAAAATTAAAGAAAGTTGTCTAATTAAACTAAGGGGCGACTTTAATTCATGCGCGGCCGCAATAACCGATGGCACATTATTTTTACCCTCAACATCCATACACTTATTGTATCACGCAACAATGCGTCAATAAATCATGAGCATTTAGTTTATTCGTTATTCAGTAACTTGAATTGTTTTAATAAGCTTGTCAAAATCTTCCATAAAGGCTTTTGAATCAGTTCTAAGCGTTAAAGTTTTGTCGCGCACTTTAAACAGCACTGCCGACCCCCTAATGTCGTCGGTGAATAAACCGTCTAAACGGGTGCCATTCAATAAACCTACTTGTACAGGTGAACTTGCTAGCTCGCCCTTTTTAACTTGGTTAGCGTAACGCCCCACTGCGGTGTCGTAATCCATATCTTCTATTGTCATGCGTAGTGCAAACTGCTGTGTTTTTGTGACAGGAGGAACAACGTCTGGATAGAAAAATGCAAGGAACGGCTTGCTAGTGCCGCTAGACACTTCGCTTTGTGTGAAAACACTCCATGTTTTTGGATATTCAAAAGAAACACGCCCGTAATCGTCGGGACCAACAAACAATGAATATGGCGATTTGGCTTCTTCTTTAAATCTTTTCTCTAAATCTAGACTAACTTTCTTCTGATTATCTGCTACTGCCTGCGAAATTTTATA
>JAGOZV010000063.1 GCA_018064165.1 Candidatus Saccharimonadota bacterium | reverse complement strand
ATGCAATTGGTATTGAAAATTCATATATTCGCAACGAAGAAGATAAGCCAATTGCAGTAATTGGTTTGAACAATATTGTGGTAGTAAATACGCCCGATGGGATTTTGGTGTCTAGAAAAGATATAAGCCATAGAACTGGCGAAGTTGCAAAAGAAATTCAACAAAACGAGAATAAGGAAGGTAAATGAGAAAAAAAGTTTTAGCATTTGATTTAGACGGTACATTGGCAATTACAAAATCGCCACTAAGCGATAAAATGGGCGAAATTATGACACGATTATTAGACAAATACGATGTATGTGTAATTTCTGGTGGTGGATACGATCAATTTATAATTCAGGTGGTAAATAGATTAGAATCTAGCCCAATTCAACTAAGGCGTTTACACTTAATGCCAACTTGCGGCACTCGTTATTATCGTTACAACGAAAATAATCGCGATTGGGAGCTTCAATACGCCGAAGATTTAACGCTTAAAGAGAAAAAAGAGATTATTAAAACTCTTGAAGAATCTGCTAAAGAGTTGGGTCTTTGGGAAGAAAAAACTGCCGGAGATATTATAGAAGATAGGCTTAGCCAAATTACATTTTCAGCACTAGGTCAGCAAGCAACTGCCGAAGATAAGCACGCCTGGGATCCAGATGGCAGTAAAAAGAAAACTTTACGTGACGCAGTTGCCGCAAAATTGCCAGCTCTAGAGGTGCGAGTTGGTGGAACGACTTCTATAGATATTACCAGGGCTAATATTGATAAAGCATACGGCATGCGAAAACTAATAGACACACTAGATATTAGTCGTGAAGAAATTTTATTCTTTGGTGATCAGTTGCAAGAAGGTGGCAACGATTACCCAGTAAAAGCTATGGGTATAGATTCAATCCAGGTTGATGGCTGGGAAGATACCGCACGTTGTTTGGAAGCAATTTTATACGTTTCGTAAAAATAAATTAATTAAATAGGAGAAAAAAATGGCATTATATAACACAGTATCGAGGGAAGAATTTGAAGAAAAAGTTTTAAAAAACGACAAAGTTGTTTTGGTAGATTTTTGGGCGCAGTGGTGTCCTCCGTGTTTGGCTATGGCACCAACTTTAGAAACAGTGGCACAAGCTTTAGACAAAACCGTTGATATCGTTAAGGTAAATATCGAGGAGTCACCTGAAAATAATGCACTAGCTGGCGAATCTGGCGTGCGTGGTATTCCAAATATGGTTATTTATAAAGATGGCGTAGAAGTAGACCGAATTGTTGGTATGGTTCCACAAGACACTCTAATGGATACTCTAACAAAAGCAGCCGCTTAGTTATTAGTAACTTTACTGTACTCGTCGGCAACAATTTTACGAATTTTATTGTCAAAAAGTGTTTCATCAAAACGCTTTGATTTGCGGTGCATAGTGGCAGGTAGAAAACTCATTTCCTCGGATTTTTTAATGGCGTTAATTAAATCGTCTACTGTTTGTTTGTAAAACAAAACGCCTGTTTCGCCGTCTTGGACAATATCTAGGGCGCCCCCTTTAGCATAAGCAATAACTGGCATACCAGCAGCCAGTGCTTCAACTGCGGCGATGCCAAAGTCTTCTTCGTTAGGGAAAAGAAAAGCCTTGGCGTGATGTGCGCGATTAACAAGCTCTTCGTCGCTAATGCGACCAGTAAATTCTACAGTTGGACCCGCCAATTCTTTAAGACGCTCGGTATCGGGGCCTGTGCCAACAATTGTTAGCTTAAAACCTGCCTTATTGGCGGCGGCTATGGCTAAATCAAAACGCTTATAGGGAACGTGTCGACCCCAAAGTATGTAACCATCTCGCCTTGTTTTTGGTTGTGGCGCCCAGCGATTAACATTTACAGGGGGATAAACCACCTGACTAGAGCGATTATAATATTTTTTAATGCGTTTTTGGGTAATGGTAGAGTTGGCAATAAAAGCATCAACGCCTGGAATAGAATCTAAATCTTTTTTGCGCATTTTTTTAACAAAGAAAGGAATAAAGGGCCGAATAAAAGGTGTTAAAGCACCAAAATTAAATTCATTCTTAAACTCTTCGTAATGGCTCCAGTAGTAGCGAATCGGCGTGTGAATATAGGCAATATGAACTTGTCCTGGGCGAGTTTTACGAACGGCTTTTGCCTCGGCAGAACTGGCGCTAATTATAATATCAAATTCGGAAAGATCTAGTTTTTTAAAAGCACCCGGTCGAAAAGTTGGCCAAAGTTGATGTTTGTAGCGCAAAAATTTGGGCAGAGTTTGTTGAAGTTTTGTAGTGCGAACATTTAAATGATTAAATTGCTTAAGCTTGCTGGAATCGTAAACAGAGGTGTAAATGGGACTACCGGGAAAAAGTTTTTGCAACTCTAAAGTCACTAATTCGGCGCCACCCATAATTGTTAGCCAATCGCAAACTATAACAACTTTTGGGGCAGTTTTTTTGGTGGTCGGGACCATTTTATTTTGATCCTTTTCCAAATAAAACAACCGAAACGGTTTTTGCCAGAATTTTTAGGTCTAGCCAGAAACTCCAGTTTTGTGCGTAAAATGTTTCTAGTTCTATGCGCTCGTCGAACGACAAATCGCTGCGGCCAGAAACTTGCCACAGGCCGGTCATGCCAGATTTTACACTATGAAGAACAGATTTTTTGCTTTTAATATAACGCATTTCCTGAGGTAAAATTGGACGTGGCCCAACTAAACTAAGGTCTCCCATCCAAACATTAAATAATTGAGGAAGCTCGT
>JAGOZV010000062.1 GCA_018064165.1 Candidatus Saccharimonadota bacterium | reverse complement strand
CAGGATTCTTAGTCGCCATCAGGGTGGTTGGTTTTTGAAACCAACCACCCTATTTAATTTAAACCGAGTAGCTTGTTGCGCTTAATTCGTTAGTGCAAAATTCGTCTATAATTTTACCAGTTAAGGGTAAAATTTTTTCATTTATAGTAGTTTGTTCGTTTAGGCTGAACTTATTCAAGACAAAATCGGCATCGGGGTTTAATGAAAGAATTTCGTTGGCTGTTCCAATTTTTAAACGAGTGTATTTTATGCCAATGTGGCTATTTAAGGATTTTACCCCGTTGTTGCCAGCGTCGCTTCCCTGCTCGCGAATGCGTAATTTTCCAAAGTCAAGAGCTAAATCGTCGTGAATAACAAGCAGGTCTTCGGCCGGTGAAAGTTTATAAAAATCAATTATGGCACGGGCGGTTTCGCCAGTTAAATTATAAAAAGTTGTAGGTTTTACTAATAAAACTTTTTCGTCGTTTATTGTTAATTCAGAGACGAAAGCTTTAAATTTAGTTTTCTCGGTCCACTTACCATCATGAATTTTAGCATAGTCGTTAACTGCGGTGAAACCTATATTATGCCTGGTGTTTGCGTAAGTTTCGCCAGGATTACCCTGCGCTAGGATTATTTTCATTTTTTTTAGCTTCTTCGCGATTGGCTTTAATTTGTTTTTCGTCACGAAAACTTAATTTTATTGGAGTGCCAATATAATCGTAAGTTTCACGGATTTTTCTTTCAAGGTAGCGCTTGTAGCTCCAGTGGACAAATTTTAAATTGGAGCCATAAATAACAAACCAAGGTGGTGTTTGGTCTGTTTGAACCATGTAGCGAAGTTTTGGATGGGTGTTTTTAAGCCCAGCAGGAGGATGCTTGCGGATAGATTTTTGAAGCATATCGTTTAAAACTCTTGTTCTGGTGGGCTGATGACGACGAGCGTCGATTTCTACGGCTAAATCGAATAGTTTAGTAACATTTTGCCCCGTAACGCTACTTGTGAAAATTAACGGCGCCCAAGGAACGAAATCGAAATTACGAGAAATTTTTGGCGCCAATTCGTCGCGAGTGAAAGCATCTTTGTCTTTTACGCTGTCCCACTTGCTTACAACAATAACTAGGCCTTTTCCTGCTTCGGCAATAATGCCAGCTAAGCGTTGATCTAACTGAGTATTAAGCTCGTTTACGTCCATTAAAAGAAAGCAAATATCGGCTTCTTCAATGGCACTTAGTGTGCGTAGAACAGAGAATTTTTCAATACCTACCTCTTGTTTGCCCTGCTTGCGGACGCCGGCAGTGTCTATTAGTTCTATAGGGCGCTTGTGATATTTAACTATTGTACGGTTTAAATCGCGCGTGGTGCCAGCGACATTTGCAACAATCGCCTTTTGTTTTCCAACTAAGGTGTTAAAAAGATTACTTTTGCCAACATTTGGACGCCCAATTAACGCAACCTTCAGTACATCTTCCTCGGGTTTTTCAGTGCGAGGTGGTAGAATATCGGCGATTGTGTTGATTACTTCGCCAATACCTTGATTGTGTTGAGCGCTAGTTTTAATAATTTGTTTAATGCCAAGCCTCTTGAATTCATCTTCAGGGAGGCTGCCTTTAAGATCGGCTTTATTGAGCAATAGAATGGTTGGTTTTTTGCTTTTTAGAGCTTTTTTAGCAACAATTCTGTCTTCGTCGCTAGGATACTTCGTGCTGTCGACAACCACTAAAATTGTGTCGGCCATTTCAGAGGCTTCGGTAATTTGGTCTTGTATAGAAGCTTCAAAATCGTCGTTAGGGTCTTTAAGACCGGCTGTGTCAACTAGTAAGAATTCGGCTGGCTCGTTTTCTATAGAATAATATTCAACCTTTCCTGTGACGTTGTCGCGGGTAGTGCCGGCCTCTTTGGCAACAATTGCCTGTTTTGATCGGACCATACGGTTAAATAGCGAACTTTTTCCAACGTTCGCCTGTCCAACAATCGCAACTGTAGGTAATTTACTTGCCATAATCTGTTAATTATACCAAAATAAGCATTTTTTTGCTAGAGTTTAGAAACTTTCTTGTATTCACCACGTTTCAATTCACCAAGGTTGTAATTGCCAAAATTTGTACGGTGCAATTTTGTTACGGTGTAATTTAGGGCCTTAAAAGTGCGTCTTATTTGCCGGTTACGCCCTTCGTGCATAGTAATTCTCCACTCTTTTCTGTTGTCGTTTAATTTTTCAAGAAACAATTGGCTCGGCCCGTCTTCTAGCTGAATGCCAAAATCGCTAATCATTTGCTGATGCAAGGGCTCAAGGGGTTTGTTTAGCGTAACTAAATAATTTTTAGTTTTATTGTAGCTGGGGTGAGTCATTTTAAGAATAAAATCGCCATCGTTTGACAGAAGCAAAAGGCCACTGCTGTTTTTATCTAGGCGCCCTACGGGTTTTAGGTGATGAAAATTTTTAGGAAGAATTGAGTAAATCGTAGGAGAATTACCCTGTTTTTTCCTTGAGCAAACATAGTTTATGGGTTTATTAAATAAAATATATTCAAATTCCGTAGATTTATTTACAGGTTTGCCGTTATAGGTAATAGTATCGTGTTCAGGAAGAAAGCGCGCACCCAAAACTGCCACTTCGTTATTAATTTTAATTTGACCTTTGGCAATTAAATCATCTGCCTGACGGCGTGACACTCCAAGAGATAGCGCTAGGTGTTTATTAAGCCTCTGGACTTGGTGGGAAGGCTGGAGGTCCGTCATTTAGTTCTTCGTCTAACATTTTAGAATAATCTGG